>JAIXSF010000261.1 GCA_027484835.1 Rhizobiaceae bacterium
AGACGGTAGTCGCTGCGTGGAAGATAGAACCTTCCCGTCGACCGACCGCCGTTTCGCCAGGATGTGGCCGGGATCCGCCGTGGTAGCCATTCGACGATCGGCCAGAACTTCTTCATGGAATCGTGCAGCGGTGCCGTCGCGTCTGGGCTCACATATTTCGGGTTGCCTTTGCCCTCGACCAGTTCATCCACCATGCGCCGACGATAAAGCAGGCCAGCCGGCTCCGTTTCCTTTATCATCCATCGCAGCGGGATCTTGATCTGGCTGCTTTCCTTCTCCGGCTCTCCGCCGCCGACATCACCATGAACGCCGGCGAACCAGACTTCCCTGAAGTCCTGCTGCCGGATCCCATCCGGGTTCTTCGGCTGGAACGGTCCGCCCCAATAGGCTTGTCCGGGACTCCAAAGCTCCGGCTGAAACATGGTGCGCCGCTCGTCGATGGCGACGGCATGGCGCACCATTTCCACGCTTGCATTGCTGTGTGTGAACGGATGCGTCTTGAACTGAGGCCCCCATTTGCCGGGTTCGATGACCGAGGCAACCGTGTCGAACAGCCCGAGCAACCGGATCGGCGGGCGGTCATTGCGCAGGGTCCGCTCGTAGAGCCGCATGCTGTCAAAGGCTGACGGCGCATCGCCGACTGCCTGTTTCGGAGCCTGCTGCTCATGTTCGGGGATGCCCTTGTAGGTCCGGTAGGCATAGTCCAGCAGATTGAGATGGATCTTCTTCGTCAGACCGAAGGCGTGGATGAAACCGGCCAGGACACGCGCCGTGTAGGCGCCGCGGCTGAAGCCGAAGATGAAGATCCGGTCGCGGTCCGTGTGGCGACCTTCACTGTCTACAGGCCCCGCATCATAGTTGTCCACGAGAACCCGGTAGGCTTCCTTGACGTTCTCGTCCAGGCCCCAGCCGGTCGCCAGTCCCCACACTTCCGAAGCATGGCGGTGCATCTTCGACCAGGCATTGGCGGCGCCGAAGGTCCCGACACCCGGATCGTAGTAGACCATCTGCTCAGGGGAGCGCCTGAGGCAGCCGAACAGGCGCAGGATGTTGGTTCGGTCTGCGGAAATCTCGTTGGAGGTTCCGTCGAACAGAATGACAATGTTCTTCGACATTTCAGCTCTCTCCGTGCGCCGATGTCATCTGATGTGTCATCATGGTTGCATTGATTTGAATATGCAACTTATTTCAGTGGGTCTGATCACACTGCACGCCCGGATTGCCTTCAGGTGACCCAGCCGATGGTAGCCCGGAGTGCGATCTTCCAGTCGCCGTCTTTCTCACGGTCACGGCTTGTCATTGCAGATGCCGTCGCGTTTAAAGGCGCACGGCTTGCGCCCCTGCGCAAGTGCCGGGCATGGCGTTGAGGAGGCTCCCGTTGCAATCGACACTGGTCTTGACTGCAGTGGCCATGCTCGCCTTTGCTGCCAATTCGCTGCTTGCGCGCGAAGCTCTCGGAAGCCTGTCGATCGAGGCCGCCGGTTACACCGCCGTCAGACTTATCTCCGGTGCCTGTGTGCTTTACGGTCTGATGCGGACCGGCGGCAGTGCCGCCCAGCGGGAGGTTGCACGCTTGCCCGGTGACTGGTGGGCGGCGACGGCGCTCTTCGTCTACGCTCTGGCATTTTCCGCAGCCTATTTGTCCCTGGGAGCCGCAACCGGCGCTCTCATCCTGTTTTCATCTGTTCAATCGAGCATGCTGGCGGTCGGCCTAATGCGCGGCGACCGGCCCAGTCTTCGCGAGCAGATCGGCTTTGCCGTCGCGTTTGCCGCCTTCGTCTACCTGATCCTGCCCGGTGTCGGGCGTCCGGACCTCGGCGGGAGCTTGCTGATGATCGCTTCGGGGGGCGCCTGGGCAGTCTACACGCTGCGTGGGCGCGGTTCGCGGGATCCGATCGGCGAGACTGCCGGCAATTTCGTTCGCGCTTCGGTATTCTGCCTGCCGCTCGCGATCTTCGCGCTGCTGTATGAGACCATCACGATCCCTGGTCTTGCGCTGGCGCTCGGCTCCGGGATCTTTGCCTCCGGCCTCGGCTACGCCATCTGGTACAGGGCGCTGAGAGGGCTCACGACCTTCCGGGCGGCGCTTCTGCAGCTTTCGGTCCCGGTCATCGCTTCGCTCGGCGCGATCCTGTTTCTCGGCGAGCGGTTGACGCTCCATTTCGTCATGGCTGGAGCCCTTGTCCTCGGCGGCATTGCCTTTGCCATTCTTGCGAAGCAGACGCGCGCCGTTTGACGCGCATCAGTTGGGGGCGTGCATGGCACGGGCATAGGCGTCCAGTCGGGCGAGCGTCTGATTGCCTCCGTCCACTGCGCCGAATTTCAACGTCGCGTCGCGGGCTTCCGTCGTCGGGAAGATCAGCGCCAAGGTCACACGCGTTTTCGCACCTTCGGCATCGAGCGTGATGATGCCATCGAAATGGGCTGCTTCGCCCATTTCGCCACCGTGTTCGTAGGAGATGCGGGTGGGCGGGGTGATTTCCCGGTAGCGGATCCAGTTGGGCCAGTCCTTGCCGTCGGGGCCATGCATCGTGTAGCGCCACAGGCCGCCAACACTGAAGTCCAGTTCGTGGGTCTCGTTGCGAAAGCCGTCCGGGCCCCACCAGGCGTCCAGGTGGCGGGCATCGGTGAACATCTCGAAGACGAGGTCGACCGACGCCCCGACAAGGCGCTCGACCCGAAGAATGCGGGCAGGATCCAGTTCCGCAGTCATGTCACGCTCCCATGTCCCGAAGGACCTGCTCAAGGCGTTCGAAATTCTGATCGTTTGCCGCGTGAATGAACTTCTGCAGCTCCCGGTTCTCATCGGTCGGTTCGAAGAGCATTCGCCAGATGAGGCGGGTGCCTTGTTCGGCTTCCTCGAAAGTCATCTCGAGCGTGAAGACATGCATCGGTTCATGGTGGAGGGCGACGAGCCGTCTTGCGGGTTCGATCTCGTGAAAGGTCCAGCGGTTTGCAAAATCGGTGCCGTCCGAGGAGGTCATCGTCACGCGCCAGTCACCGCCAACGCGGAAATCGAATTTGTCGATGCGATTGGTGAAGCCATGCGGTCCCCACCAGAGAGCGAGGGTCTCGGGATCCGCGACCGCATTGAACACGACTGTCGGCTCTGCGGGGAGCAGGCGCTCGTTCACGATTTCCAGCTTCTCGGTCATGTCTCGTCGTCCCTCACGTCTGCGCGTTCTTTCTGGATTGCAGCCAGATATTCTTCCAGTCGGTCAAGCCTTTGCTCCCAGAGGATGCGATAGTCACCCAACCATCCGTCGACCGCCTTCAAGGGTTCCGGTTCGAGACGGCATGGACGCCATTGGGCGCTGCGCCCGCGCGAAATCAGCTTGGCGCGCTCCAGCACCTTCAAATGCTTCGATACCGCCGGCAGGCTCATCGCAAAGGGCTCTGCCAGTTCGTTGACCGTCGCCTCGCCACTCGCAAGGCGCGCGAGGATCGCTCGACGTGTCGGGTCCGCCAGAGCTGCCAGTGTCAGGGTCAAGGGATCGCTGCTCATGATTAGCCATCAGGTTAATTAACCGTATGGTTTATTACTGCGTCCGGCGCAGTGCGTCAAGCTCTGGTGGAGGTTTGCGCTGGCTCGCGTGGTCGATCACTGACGCCGGCGGGCCAGGGGGCCTACAATCAGCCGAACAATTCGAGAAGTGCCGAGATGACCGTGGCGCCGCCGATCGGGGCAACGAACAGCAGGAAGATGTTGAAGCCGACGATCACCATCAGCGTCTTCTGCTGGCGGGGTGTCAGGGAGGGGCGGTCCGGTTCTGCCGGTGGGTCCGGTGGCGGCGTGTAGTTGTTGAGGACGAGAAACATGGCGTTGGACCTGTCTCGTCTGCCGGTCAGGAGGATCGATCACTCTTACATAGGCGGCGGAGAT
>JAIXSF010000432.1 GCA_027484835.1 Rhizobiaceae bacterium
CGTTTCTCGCAGCGCCACGTGATGATGTCGTCGATGTCGCTCGGCGGGCGCGTGCTGACGCTGACCGGCCGCATGTCGATCTTCCGGGCGAGCCTTGCAACCGATCCCGGCTTCGTCGACCTCGTGCGCAACGATTTCATCGACCACTGGCGTCTCGGCCGCGTCCACTTCCTGACCGGCGACGACAAGTCCACCTGGTACTGGCTCCTGCAGCGCGGCTACAAGATGCTCTACCTGCCGGATCTCTGCACGCTGTCGATCGAGACACAGCCCAAGGACGGCTTCTTCGAATCCGCCACGACGCTGATGACCCGCTGGTTCGGCAACATGCTGCGCACCAACGCCCGCGCACTGGCACTCCCCGCTTCCCGCATCGGCTACTTCACCTGGTGGTCGATCCTGGATCAGGCCCTGTCGATCTGGACGACGCTTGCCGGCCCCGCCAGCATCCTCCTTGCAGCCTTCTTCGTCAGCCCGTGGATCCTGCCGATCTACCTCGCCTGGGTCATGTTCACCCGCTACCTCTTCTGCACGGTCATCATGACTTTCCGCGGCAAGAGTTTCCCGATCACCTACCCCTTCCTGCTGTACTTCAGCCAGGTCGGCGGCGCGGTCGTCAAAAGCTTCATCCTTTTCCGCCTCGACCGCCAGAGATGGACCCGCCAGTCGGGTTCCGGATCGGCCCGGGCGATCCCGCTCGGCCAGCGCTGGCGGGCAATGAGCTCCACTTACATGCACTGCCTCGCGCTCGGATGGCTCATCCTCGGCGTGGCCTATGTCGGCAACATCATCTAACTCCCGAAGGACGTAACCATGGACATCGAAACGAAGGCCGCACGCGACACCGCTTCCCAGGGCTACACCGGACAGGCCGAAGGCTTGCCCATCCTGCTGGACACCGGCACCGAACATCCGAAGACCAATATCCCCTTCATCGCCGTCATCGATGGTCGACAGTTCAGCGGACGCAGCCTGTCACTCGTCTCGGCGAACGTCTCGGGCCTTGCTGGCCCGGAACTCGATGCCAAGGAACGGATCGCTGTTCTGCGTTTCGACTTCGATGGCTACACGATCTCCCTGCAGGTCGATGTTCGCATCAGCCGCATGCATGCCGAGACGGGCGAAGTCCGCCTCGACTTCCTCGAGCCGACCGGCGAGCACTTGCCGACGCTGCGCTATCTGCTGAACAGCTATATCGCCGGCGACATTACCTCCGTCGACGGCATCATCAGCCTGCGGGAACGGGCAGCCGTGTCCGGCGGCAAGAAGCAGGCCGGCCAGGCAAGCCTCAGCGGTATGGTCGGGCGTGGCCTCAAGATGGTCGCGACAGTTGCCGCAAGCCTCGTTCTCGCCGGCATCGCCGCAAACCTGGTTTACGAGCGCGTCTTCTCCAAGGAAGTCAAACAGCTGGCCGTTCTCTCCGCCGGTGGCCAGCCGCTGCGTGCCATTGCCAGCGGCCAGATCTCCTATCTCGACCTCGGCGCCAGCCGCGGCGAAGTGCTCTACACCCTGCAATCGGTCTCCGGCACGACACTCAGCGTCAACATGCCCTGCGACTGCAAGATCCTGCCGACCCGCGCCGGCGAAGGCTCGACCGTCATGGCTGGCGACCCGATCGTCGAGGTGGTCGATGAAACCGCCACCCCGGTCGTTCAGGCCGTCATTTCGGCCGAGCAGGCCAAGCAACTCGTCTCCGGCGACATCGCCGAACTTCGCTTCTCCGATGGCAAGGTGATCTTCGGCAACCTTGCCCGGGATGCGGAAGCCCTGACCGCCGTCGGCAACGAGGGCGAAATGCGTGCCCTGATCGAGCCGACCGCAGAGGTTGGCAACGAAGCTGCAGGCACACCGGTCTCAGTCCGCATCATCAGCCAGCGCATCTTCGCTTTACGCCAGAAGCTCAGCCAATGGTTCAGCGAAGGAGCCGCCACCTGAAGAGCCCGTCCAGGCAGTCTATCCCGCGTAAACCCCCAACGGATTCACAGGAGCAGCCATGCAAGACGTTCATCCCCTTATCCTCTGCGGAGGAATCGGCACCCGCCTCTGGCCATTGTCGCGCACCGAACACCCCAAGCAGTTCCAGCGCATCGATGGCAATTCGGAGACCACCTTCTTCCACGCAACGGTGGAGCGCCACCGCGCGCGAGGTTTTGCGGATCCCATCGTGGCCGTCAGCAGCGCCCATGTCGCGACCGTGCTGCGGCAGCTGAGCGACATCAAATGCCCGGCACGCATTCTCGCAGAACCGATCTCCCGCAACACCGGCCCTGCCGTCCTCGCGGCCGCCCTGACGCTTGCCAAGACCGACCCGGCCTCGCTGATCTGCGTCATTCCCTCCGACCATATCGTCAAGGGTGACCTGCCGGCCAACGTGCTTGCCGCCCGCAAGGCGGCCGAACAGGGCCATATTGTGCTCTTCGGCGTTCCGCCGGAATACCCGGAAACGGGCTATGGCTATATCGTCGACGGCGGTGCCCTCGATGACCTAACTTGCGCCCGCAAAGTGTCGAGCTTCATCGAGAAACCACCGATCGAAGTTGCGACGGCCCTCATCGACGCCGGCGGCGCCTACTGGGCCTCGGGCCTCAGCCTCTTCCGCGCCGACGTCCTGATTGCCGAATTCAAGCGTCTCGATCCGCAGACCTTTGAGGCTGTGAAAAACGCGATCGACCGCGGCTTCGAGACAGAACACGCCTTTTATCTGAATGCGGAGGCCCTGCAGCCGGCGGCCAACCTGCC
>JAIXSF010000064.1 GCA_027484835.1 Rhizobiaceae bacterium
CATAGCGGGCCTGAAGCGCGCCCAAAAATCCCGGCGCCAGATGCGCCGCATTGGCCGCCGTCGCCATGCGCGTCAGCACCGTTCCCTCATCCGCCATCAATCGCTTCAGCAGAGGGACCGGCCGTGGCGTCGTCGTCACCACCTGACGCGGATCATCGCCCAGCCGCAGCGCAAACTGCAGCATGTCGAAGGTCTCGTCGGCATGTTTCCATTTGGCAAGCTCGTCGCACCAGGCGAGATGAAATTGCGGCCCGCGCAGGCTTTCTGGGTCTTCGGAGGAAAAGATCTGCGCAATCGCCCCGTTCGGCCAGACAAGCCGTCTTCGCGAAATCTCCACCTCCGGCCGCATCCGTCTGGCAATCCGCGCAAGCCCGGAGGCTCCATCGATCATCACCTCGCGCGCATCGCCGAGCGTCTCCGCCACCAGCGCAATGCGCAGATCCGTCCGTTTGCCCGCAGCGATCACCTGCGCCTGCACCCATTCGGCACCCGCCCGCGTCTTGCCCGATCCCCGCCCGCCGAGGATCAGCCAGCTCCGCCACTCTCCCTCCGGCGGCCATTGTTCGCGCCGCGCCAGAAGCCGCCAGTCGCGGGCGAGAAAGGCAAGGTCGGAAGGCGTCAAGGCGGCGAGGCAGAACTGCGCTCGCTGCGCATCGGCCGGCGGGTTCGATACGATCTTTCCGTCCTCCGCTTCGCATGCCTGAATGCCGGCCTTTGCCAGCGTTTGCGGCGAGACCTGCCGGCACAGCGTATCGAGCAATGGGCCGACCTGCCCGGTTTTGCCGCGCAGCGCATCCAGCGCCTCATCGATCACGCCACCTGCCGTCTTTGCCCACCTTGCGTGCCGGTCGCGCTCCAGCCGGCCAAGAGATTTCGGCGTCATCGGCGGTCTCCCAGGATTGCACCTTAAGGCGCATCGGCGCCTTAAGGCGGACCGTTCGCCTAGGGGCCGCCGGTTCTACGGCACCCTTGCTCCTCACGCGCCTTCATGCTAGATACTGAACCAAATGGTTCAGCAATCCGTCGCCCGTCTCGATGCCGCCTTCGCAGCCCTGGCCGATGCCACCCGTCGCGGCGTGCTCGAAGAGCTCGGTCACGCACCCGCCTCGATCACGCGGCTTGCCGACCGCTTCGACATGACGCTGACCGGCATGAAGAAACATGTGGCCCTGCTCGAAGAGGCCGGGCTGGTCGCCACCGAAAAGCAGGGCCGCGTGCGGATCTGCCGGATCGAGACCGACGGCCTCGGCGAGGTCGCCACCTGGATTGCCGCGCGCCGCAAGGTCTGGAACGACCGTTTCGAGGCGCTCGACACCGTGCTTGAAACGCTGATGCAGAAGGAGGCCCAGGATGGGCAAGCTTGAAACCGTCGGCCCGACCGCCGTCGAGCGCATATCCGATACCGATCTCGTGGTGACGCGTGTCTTCAAGGCACCCGTCGAGCGGGTGTTCGAAGCCTGGACCCGGCCCGAGCTCTTCAAACTCTGGTGGGCGCCGCAATCCATGGGCGTGCCGATCCTCGACTGCCGGATGGATCTCAGCGTCGGCGGTCGCTACAGCGTCACCTTCGGCCATGATCCGTCGGAAGCGATGACGTTCTTCGGCGACTATGTCGAAGTCGTGCCGAATTCCCGCCTTTCCTGGACCAATGACGAAAGCGGAGAAACCACCGTCACCACGGTGACCTTCACGCCCGATCCCGCCGGCACCCGCCTCGTGTTGCACGAAGCCTATCCGTCGAAAGAAATCCTCGACGAGGCCTGCATCGGCATGGAGGGCTCGATGCCCGAGCAGTTCCTGCAGCTCGACGCCCTGCTGGCCAGCCCCGACCTGGCGGCCTGACCCGGTCGCGGGCGACCCGCTCCGATCCTCCGGTTTCCCACCCGAATGCCCTGCTTGACGGGCGCTTCGCGGAGACAGTGATGATCCGCACCGACCGATGGCCGGACGCCGTCTCACGGCGGCCCCTGCCCGGAGACATATCCCTCCAAGGCCCCTGCACGCTGCGTCAACCGTGCCGCGACCGCCTCTTCCAGCCGCTCCGCCACAGCCGCTTCTACCCGGGCCGCGATCAGCGCCTCGACCTGGCCCCGCAACACGTCCGGGTCACGCGCCTCCAGCAGACGTTCTTCGGCATCCAAGCGGTCGCGCTCCAGTTGGCGCAAGAGCGCATCGATCTTCTCCAGCGTGCGCACGATCAGCGCAATCGCATCGGTCGCCGCCTTGATGTCGGCGCGCGCCTGCTTGGCCAGCGTCTCGTCGGCACCATCGATCAGGCTTTCGGCGGCAGCCCTCAGGCGGCGAAAGAGATCGAACTGAGCCCGCATCTCGCCGGTGAATTCGCCGAGCAGCGGCTCCAGTCCACCGGCCCCGCCTGCGATCGCCTTTACCTCGATGACATCGGGCAGCGCCACGCTCTGCAGCAGCTCGTCCTCGCACATGGCACCCTCCGAAACGACAAAGGGCCCGCCTGGCGGACCCTCTCGACACTCTCTGCGGAAGCATCTCCGCCCCTCAGGGCCACAGCTTTCCGATCATGCCAAAACCCTAGCCCACGACCGTCACGGTGTCAAGGATTATTTTCCTATTTCGGAAGCGACCCCACCTCCCCTTGCGTGGGAGAACGGAAAAACTGAGGCTTAGCCCTCGTCGGGCCTCACCCCGCCTTCGACCTGTTCCGCCCTGCACTCTTCGCCTCATACAGCGCCAGGTCCGCGCGGCTCACCAGATCGCGGGCGTCGCGTCGTTCCGCCTCTGCCGTGCCGGCATAACCGACCGAGACGGTGACATGAGCCAGCCCGTCGGCGCGGGCCGGATGGGGGATCGCCAGTTCGCGCACCGAGCGCACCAGCCGGTCGGCCAGAAAGGCTCCGCCGGTCTCGGCGTCGACGGCAAACAGAAGCGTGAATTCCTCGCCACCATAACGCGCGGCAAAACCGTCATGGCGGGCGGCGAAGGTAGCCAGCGTCGAGGCGATCCGGCGCAGGCAGTCATCGCCTGCGACATGGCCGAAGCGGTCGTTGAAGGCCTTGAAGTGGTCGACATCGACCATCAGCAGCAGCACTTCGCTGCGGGTCGCAAGCCAGCTGTCCAGCGTCTCGTCGAGGTGCCGGCGATTGGCAATGCCGGTCAGCATGTCGGTGAGCGTCAGGTCACGCAGGACCTCGCCGCGGCGCTCGGCCCGGTCGGCGCGGTTCTGCGCATCGTAGCGGGCGAGATAGGTCACGCAGCGCTGGCTCTCCACATGCCAGTTGCCGTAGAGCGTGAAGAACAGGCCCGTAACCGCCTGGACGGTGAGCGGAAAGATCAGGTTCTCGTCGAGCCCGGGCTTGTTGTGGATCACCCAGAGCGCGCCAAGGCAGGTGACGGCGGTGAACACCAGCGCGAACCGAAACCGCAGCACCAGCAGCATGTTGCCGAAGAGCAGCACCAGCGGCAGTTCGCCAAGCGTGTAGCTCGCATAGGGCGATTGCGAGATGTAGAGGAGAAACAGCGGCAAAAGGCTCGCCACGAACATGCCCTGCAGGAGAAGCAGTTCGCGCCAGGCCGGCGGCAGTCGCGGCACGAGGAAGAAGATCGCCAGAGATCCCGGCACCAGCACGAAAAGCCGCATCGCCACCGTAAAGGGCTGGATGTCGGCCATCAGATACAGGCTGGTCAGGTTGTAGATGTTGTAGACGATCAGGCCGATGATGATGGCCTGGCGCAGATGTTTGACGCGTTCGGCGCCGAAATCGCGC
>JAIXSF010000113.1 GCA_027484835.1 Rhizobiaceae bacterium
AGGATGCATCAGCCATTGTGTTTTCTCCTATTGCTCGAAATTACGCGCGGTCTTCGCGCGGACGGCGCTCGAAGCCACCTTCACGGGGGCCACGGTCCGGACGCGGACCACGATCGCCGAAATCGCGGCGCGGGCCACGATCGTCGCCTTCGCGGCGCGGACGGTCGTCACGGTCGCGCTTCTGCATCATTGCAGACGGGCCTTCTTCGTGGGCCTCGACAGCGATGGTCATGTAACGAAGGATGTCTTCGTTGATGCGCATCTGACGCTCCATTTCATGGACGGCAGCTGCCGGAGCATCGATGTCCATGAGGGCGTAGTGAGCCTTGCGGTTCTTCTTGATGCGGTAGGTCAGGGACTTGAGGCCCCAGTTTTCTACGCGCCCGACCTTGCCGCCGTTAGCTTCGAGGACACCCTTGTACTGTTCGACGAGGGCATCAACCTGCTGAGCGGACATATCCTGCCGGGCAAGGAATACATGTTCGTAAAGAGCCATGACAGCTTTGCCTTTCTTGCGGTTGTCGTCACCCGGATCCGGCGCTAAGCCTCACAGACTGCTCCTGTGCGGCAAGCCGCGGCAAGAAAAGTAGTGTGTTCGAGACGGTCGAGAGCGGAGACACGGGAGACCGGAAACCCTTATGGTTCCTGCTGCAGACCTTGCGAGCCTGCCAGCCCTCCGTTCAGCCACCAGCCAGAGGACCGGGTGTTGTGAACGGCGCGCTTATACGCGCATTGGCCACAAAAGCAAGGGCCGCACGGCATTTTCTGCCGGCGGCCCACGCCTGGTCGTTGGAGCCAGGCGCTCTTTCTCAGATCTGCACCAAGGCAGAGGTGTAGCCGACATAGGCCACGAGCATGGCCCCGGCCGTCAGACGCCGTACCCCGAGATGGCTCAATAGCAAGAACGCAAAACCGATCGTCACGCCGAGCATCACCGGCACGTCGAAGCTGCCGAAGCGAGGGGCAACCGCGATCGGCTGTATGAGGGCGGTCACGCCAAGGATGAAGAGGATGTTGAAGATGTTCGATCCGACAATATTGCCGATCATGATGTCGGAATGCTTGCGCAGCGCCGACATGACGCCTGTTGCCAGTTCCGGCAATGAGGTGCCGACGGCAACGACCGTGAGCCCGATGACGGCTTCCGAGACGCCGAAGTCGCGGGCGAGGTTGGTCGCGCCCCGAACCAGGAGTTCGGCGCCGATGAAGAGGGTTGCAAGCCCGCCGAGAATGAGCAAGGCCATGAAGCCGCCGCTCAACGTTTCATGCTTGACCACTTCCTCTTCGTCGACCTCAGCGACAGTGCCTCTGCTGTTGATGTAAGCATAAGTCACATAGCCCAGCAGCACGACGACCATGATGAGTCCGGCAAGCCGGCCGATTGTGGTAAATTGGGCCAATCCCAGCAGCAGCACCGCCGCCGCGATCATGACGTAGCTGTCGCGTCTCACGCCCTTGTCCCAATGGGTAATGGGAAAGATCAAGGCGCAGACCCCGATGATGAGGAGGATATTGGCCGTGTTCGAGCCGACCACATTGCCAAGCGCAATGTCCGAAGACCCAGCCAGGCCAGCCCTAACGGAGACCAGCAGTTCGGGCATCGAAGTGCCAAAGCCGACAATAACAAGAGAAACAATCAGCGTGGGGATGGCGAGTTTGTGAGCGAGCGCAATTGAGCCGCGCAAGAGCCATTCCGCGCCGAAGTAAAGTCCGACAAGTCCGCCGGCAACTAGAAGATAATCCAACTCGAGCCCCCACCTTATCTGGCCTGTTGGCCAATCATTGATCGCCGCCGCAATTGGTGCTCTGCGGCGGCGATGTGTAGGCCGCGTCCATTCACGTTTTTGTTGCCTGGACGCCCCGGGGGAAGATGAAGACCTCAGATCGGCATCGGATAGAGGCGGTGGATCCGGGCGATCTCCTGCAGGATCTCATCTGAAAGCGTCAGGTCTGCCGCGTCGATGTTCACCTTAAGCTGCTCCATCGTCGTTGCGCCGATGATGACCGACGCCATGAAGGGTCGGGTCAGGCAAAACGCGATGGCAAGCGCGTTCGGGTCGATCCCGTGCTTCTGGGAAAGCTCGACATAGGCGCGGGTCGCGGCCTCCTGATGCGGCACCAGACGGCCGCCGATATCGCCATTGATCGACCCGCGCGATCCTGCCGGCTTCTTGCCGTCGAGATACTTGCCCGACAGGATGCCGCCGGCGAGCGGCGAATAGGCGAGCAGGCCGACATCCTCATGATGCGACAACTCGGCGAGGTCGAGATCGTAGTGCCGGTAGAGCAGATTGTATTCGTTCTGGATGGTCGCCACCCGGGGAAGGCCCTTCGCTTCGGCGAGCGTCAGATATTTCTGCGTGCCCCATGTGGTCTCGTTGGAAAGACCGAAGGCCTTGAGCTTGCCTGCCTTCTGGCAGTCGCCGAGCGCCTCGAGGATTTCGGCGGTGTCGGCCGCGGCCTTGGCCCGGTCCTGCTTGTAAGGATTGTAGTTCCAGGCACCGCGGAAATGGAAATGCCCGCGGTTCGGCCAGTGGATCTGGTAAAGATCGACATAGTCGGTCTTCAGGCGCTTCAGACTGGCGTCGAGCGCCTCCTTGACGACGGCGCCGGTGATCGGCTTGCCCTCGCGGATATAGGGACGGCCCGGGCCTGCGACCTTGGTTGCCAGCACCACCTTCTCGCGATTGCCGGTCTTCTCGAACCAGTCGCCGATCAGTCGCTCGGTATCGGCATAGGTCTCCGCCGAGAGCGGCGTGGTCGGATAAAGCTCGGCCGTATCGAAGAAGTTGACGCCGTGCTCGAGGACGTAATCCATTTGTGCATAGGCTTCTTCACGCGTGTTCTGCGAGCCCCAGGTCATGGTGCCCAGGCAGATTTCGGAAACAAGGATATCGGTTCGGCCGAGCCGGTTCATCTTCATGGGAGAAGCCTCTGATGTGGAGGGATTGCCTTGGGAGGCGGGGTGAGTTCTCGACCAATCTAGTCAGAAATTGATGCATCGCAAGATGTCGATAGCTGTGGAACAGCCCTCCTGGTCGAGTGTTTCGGGCGGCAGAGGAACGGTGCGAAGGCTTGACTCGCAAGGGCCATCTGTGAATTGACAGGGAAAAACCTAGGGAGACACGCCCATGTCAGTCGCATTCACCTTTCCGGGTCAGGGCAGCCAGGCCGTCGGAATGGGCAAGGACCTTGCCGACAATTTTGCCGAAGCCCGCGCCGTTTTCGAAGAAGTCGACGAAGCGCTCGGCCAGACGCTGTCCGACATCATGTGGAATGGTCCGGAAGAGACGCTGACGCTGACCGCCAACGCCCAGCCTGCGCTGATGGCCGTCTCTATGGCTGTCATTCGCGTGCTCGAAGCCAAGGGCCTCGATCTGAAGTCGAAGGTCGAATATGTCGCCGGTCATTCGCTGGGCGAGTACTCCGCTCTTTGCGCTGCCGGCACCTTCTCGATCGGCGACACCGCGCGTCTCCTGCGCATTCGTGGCAATGCCATGCAGGCAGCCGTCCCTGTGGGCGAAGGCGCTATGGCCGCGATCATCGGCCTGGAGCATGGCGACGTGCAGGGGATCTGCACGGAAGCTTCCGCCATCGGTCCCTGCCAGATCGCCAACGACAACGGCGGCGGTCAGCTGGTCATCTCGGGCGGCAAGGCCGCCGTTGAGAAGGCGGCGGCTCTTGCCACCGAGAAGGGCGCCAAGCGCGCCATCATGTTGCCGGTTTCAGCACCCTTCCATTCGGCTCTGATGGGCCCGGCAGCAGACGCCATGCGCGAAGCGCTTTCCAAGGTCGAGAAGAAGGACCCGATCGTGCCGCTGATCGCCAACGTACGTGCCGCTCCTGTGACCTCCGCGACCGAAATCGCTGATCTGCTCGTCGAGCAGGTCACCGGCCAGGTGCGCTGGCGCGAGACGGTCGAATGGTTCGGTGCCAATGGCGTGACCACGCTTTACGAAGTGGGCTCTGGCAAGGTCCTGACGGGTCTTGCCCGGCGCATCGACAAGAACATCAACGGTGTGGCCGTCAACGGCCCGGCCGATATCGACCCGGCGCTTGCCGCACTCAACGGCTGATCGCCTCAACGAACAACAAGGAACCCGATCATGTTCGATCTGACCGGCCGCAAGGCCCTCGTGACTGGCGCCACCGGCGGCATCGGCGAAGAAATTGCTCGCCAGCTACATGCCCAGGGCGCCATCGTCGGCCTGCATGGCACCCGCGTCGAAAAGCTGGAAGCACTGGCTGCCGAGCTCGGTGATCGCGTCAAGATCTTCCCGGCAAACCTCTCCGATCGCGACGAGGTCAAGGCACTCGGCGAAAAGGCCGAAGCTGAACTCGAAGGCGTCGACATTCTCGTCAACAATGCCGGCATCACCAAGGACGGCCTTTTCGTCCGCATGTCGGACGCCGACTGGGACAACGTGCTGGAAGTCAACCTGACGGCCGTCTTCCGCCTGACCCGCGAGCTGACCCATCCGATGATGCGTCGCCGTTTCGGCCGGATCATCAACATCACCTCGATCGTCGGCGTCACCGGCAATCCCGGTCAGGCCAACTACTGCGCCTCGAAGGCCGGCATGATCGGCTTCTCGAAGTCGCTCGCCCAGGAAATCGCCACCCGCAACGTGACGGTCAACTGCGTCGCCCCGGGCTTCATCGAAAGCGCCATGACCGGCAAGCTGAACGACAAGCAGAAGGATGCAATCATGGGGGCCATCCCCATGAAGCGCATGGGCACCGGTGCCGAAGTCGCCTCCGCGGTTGTCTACCTCGCCTCCAACGAGGCCGCCTACATGACCGGGCAGACGCTGCACGTGAACGGCGGCATGGCGATGATCTGATCTCATTGCCGGAAAGCGCCCCTCTGCAATAGGATGTTGACCGAAGCAAAGGGGCGAATTTCTGGCTTTGCGGCGCGCTGAAACCGTGTTAAGCGGGCCATGACTGTGAGCAGTCGCTCCGTCTCATGA
>JAIXSF010000346.1 GCA_027484835.1 Rhizobiaceae bacterium
GACCCGAAGATCGATGCCCTTCTGAACCCGAAGGTCAACTGATCGAGACTTCGGCACGCGCGGCACCCGTCGCGCGTGCCGGACCGGAAACGGCGGGCGCAGGAGGCGCCCGTCGATTTCCCTGCGATTTGGGAGGAATGACATGACTTCGCTGCACGATGTAAGCCACCGGCATGACGACGCGCCGGAATTGCTGGAGACCGATCGCATCCCGCCGGGCACGCCGATCCTCGAGCTCATCGGCCTGCAGAAGAAGTATGGCGCCGTCGAGGCCCTGAAGCCTGCGACGGTGACCTTCCTCGCCGGTGAAATCCACGCCATCGTCGGCGAAAACGGCGCCGGCAAATCCACGCTCATCAAACTTCTGACCGGCGTCATTCCGCGCACATCGGGCGAGATCCGCTGGTGTGGAAAGCCGGTTGCGCTTGCCACGCCAAACGAAGCGATCCAGCGCGGCATCAATGCCGTGCATCAGGAAGTCGTGCTCTGCCCGCATCTTTCGGTCGCGGCCAACATGTTCCTCGGCGACGAGATGTCGTCGGGCGGCATCATGCGCCAGCGCGCCATGACCACGGCTGCACAGAACGTGCTCGACGACCTCGGCTTCAACCTGCCTGCCGGGGAAATTCTGAGCAATCTGACGATCGGCCAGCAGCAGCTTGTCGCCACCGCCCGCGCCGCGATGCGCGGCATCCGCTTCCTCATCTTCGACGAGCCGACCGCCTATCTGACCCGCCAGGAATCGGCGCAGCTCTTCCGCCTGATCCGCCGTCTGCAGTCGGAAGGCGTGACGATCGTCTATATCAGCCACCGCATGGAAGAAGTCTTCGAACTTGCGGACCGCGTCTCGGTTCTGCGCGACGGCACCCATGTCGGCACCCGCCTGATCGGCGAGACCAACGATGCCGAACTCATCTCGCTGATGATCAACCGCTCGATCGAGCAGATCTACCACAAGGAAAAACTGCCGATCGGCGCGACGATCGTCGAGACCAAGGGCCTGTCCGGCCCGGGTTTCTCCGATGTTTCGATCACGGTTCGCGCCGGCGAGATCGTCGGTCTTTACGGCCTCATCGGCGCCGGTCGCAGCGAATTCGCGCTCGGTCTCTATGGCCGCCACAAACTGACGGGAGGCGAAGTCTTCTGGGACGGCAAGAAAGTCGTCATCGACACCGAGCGGAAGGCCATGGACCTCGGTATTGCCTTGGCACCGGAAAGCCGTCGCGACCAGGGTCTCTGCCTCAACCTGCCGATCGGCCTCAACATCAACCTGCCGGTCTTTGGTCGCTTGAGCCGTGGCCTCACCATCAGCCCGAAGCTGGAAGCTGGCAACGCCGACAAGCAGATCAACGACCTGAAGATCAAGACGCCGACCCGTGCCGTGCTGGCCTCGGCCATGTCCGGCGGCAACCAGCAGAAGATCGTCATCGGCAAGTGGCTGAGCCACGGCGCACGCCTGTTCATCTTCGACGAACCGACCGTCGGCGTCGATGTCGGAACCAAGGCCGAGATCTACAGGCTCTTTGCGGAACTCCTGAAGAAGGGCGCCGGCATCATCCTGATCTCGTCCTATCTGCCGGAGGTCTACGAACTGGCCGACCGCCTGCATGTCTTCCGTCAGGGAAAGCTGGTGGCAAGCCACGACTATCGAACCGCATCGCATGAAGACGTGCTGACCGAGGCGATCGGCGTCTGAGACGAGAGCCCCGCAAACAACGACATGAAAAGACGACTGGGAGGACAAAGATGAGCACCGATACCACCGAGACCAAGGTCGCGCCGAAGAGGGGCATGAGCATCCTCTTCAGCCTCACGCTGCTCGGCCTCCTGCTCTTCCTGTGGCTGATCCTCGGCTTTGCTACCAACAGCTTCTGGACGCCCAACAATATCAGCAACCTGCTCCGTCAGGGTGCGATGACGGCGATCCTCGCGGTCGGCCAGACCTTCGTGATTATTACGGCCGGCATTGACCTGTCCGTTGGCGCCGTGGTGGGTTTTGCCAGCGTCATTCTTGCCTGGCTGCTGGCCGCTGGTCTGCCGGTCTGGCTTGCGATTGTCCTCACCCTTCTGATGGGTGTCGCCATCGGCATGTTCCACGCCTTCGGCATCGTGCGCATGGGGCTCCCGGCCTTCATCATCACGCTTGCGACCCTCACCTCGCTGCGTGGCATCGGCCTCCTGATCACCAATGGTTCGACGATCTCGATCTCCAACGAGGCCTTCACCAACTTCGCCCGCGCCGTCTTCCTCGGAGTTCCGAGCCTGTTCTGGATGGTCATCGTGGTCGCCGTGCCGGCCTATGTCTTCCTGCACCTGAGCCGCTGGGGCCGCTATCTCTTTGCGGTTGGCTCCAACAGCGAGGCGGCGCGCCTGTCGGGCGTCAACGTCAATCGCACGATCTACATGGCCTATATCCTGTCGTCGACCTGCGCGGCCTTTGTCGGCATCCTGCTTGCCTCGCGCATCGGGATCGGCAACGCCACACAGGCAGAAGGCTGGGAGCTGCAGGCGATCGCCTCCTCGGTCATCGGCGGTACCAGCCTGTTCGGCGCCGTCGGATCGGTTCAGGGCCCGCTTCTCGGCGCCTTCATCCTTGCGACGATCAACAACGGCGCAAACCTGATGAACGTGAACTCGTTCTGGCAGCGTATCATCACCGGCGCCCTGATCATCCTCATCGTCTATTTCGACCAGCTCCGTCGCCGCGGCAGCCGTTGAGACTTTTCCCAAGGTGGGGATGCCGCGAATGGCGTCCCCTTTTTTTCATCAAAACTTGCCGGGTCACCGAAAGGAACGAGCATGAAGGCCGCATTGTGTGTTGAACCGGGCCGTCTCGAAATCGTCGATCGCGAACCGGCGCCACGCCCGAAAGCCGGCGAAGCGCGCATTGCCATCAGCCATGTCGGTATCTGCGGGACGGACTATCATATCTTCGAGGGCAAGCACCCGTTCCTCGAATATCCGCGCGTGATGGGTCACGAGATCTCGGCCCGCGTGGTCGAAGCCGGCGAAGGCGTGGATCTCACGCCGGGAACCCGCGTCATCGTCAATCCCTATATCGCCTGCGGCACCTGTATCGCCTGCCGCAAGGAGAAACCCAATTGCTGTACGGCCATCCGCGTGCTCGGCGTTCACACCGATGGCGCCATGTGCGAGGAGATCACGGTTCCAGCCGACAATCTCTATCCTGCCGATGATCTTTCGCCGGAAGCTGCCGCCACCGTCGAGTTTCTGGCAATCGGCGCGCATGCCGTGCGCCGCTCCCTGTGTCCTGCCGGCTCTCGTGCTCTGGTGATCGGTGCAGGGCCAATCGGGCTTGGCACGGCGATCTTCGCCCGCATCGCCGGCCACGAGGTGACCCTGCTCGACACCAGTCAGGAACGCCTCTCCATGGCGGCGGACCGCCTCGGCTTCACGTCCGGGCTAATGGCCGATGATGGCCTCGAGGCTGCAGCTGCTGCGCTCACGGGCGGTGACGGCTTCGATGTCGTCTATGATGCGACAGGATACCGCCCATCGATGGAGCGCGCCTTCCGTCTTGTGGCTCACGGCGGCACCCTGGTTCTGGTCAGCGTCGTGAAGGAGGACATCACCTTTTCCGATCCGGAATTCCACAAGCGCGAGATGATGCTGATCGGCAGTCGCAATGCGACGCGGATCGATTTCGATCATGTGCGCCGGTCGATTGCAGACGGGCTTGTGCTGATCGACCAGCTTGTGACTCACAGGACCACGCTGGCTGAGGTCTCCCGCGATCTGCCGCGGTGGGCGAGCGAGAAGTCCGGCCTGATCAAGGCCCTCATCAAGATCGGCTGAGCCTCATCCCATTGAAGCTGGGAGAACGCTCCCGTGTCTCACGCCCGCTTTTCGAGGTGACGCAGCCAGAGGAAGCCGGCAACGGCGCTGAGTTCCATCGCGGGGATGATGATGCCGAACGCATTGAGGGGATTGCCGATCGCGGCTGCCGCCACGCCTCCGGCAAAACCCGCGCTCATTTGCAGGAAGCCGGTCAGCGCGGATGCCGATCCCGCAATGTGCGGAAACGGTGCCATGCTTGTGGTCACGACATGCGGGCTCAGGAAGGCGAGGCCGAAGGTGCAGATCGCGACGGGTCCCATGATCGACAGGAAGAATGGCGGGACGAGCGCCACCGACAATGCCATGATGACGGCGCCCGTGCCGCAGAGCGTGATGCCGATGCGTGCGGCCCAAGAGCCTGAGAGCCGTCGCGATACGATCTTGAGCGTCAGCGATCCGGTCAGATAGGCACCCGACTGCATCAGCATGCCCATGCCGAATTGGGTTGGCGTGAGCCCGACTTCGTTGATCAACACGAAGGGCAGCATCGTCGACTGGGCATAAAGTGCGCCGATGGTTCCACTCAACACGAGGGAAGCGGCGAGGAAGCGAGGATGCCCCGCGACTTCCAGGTAGTTCGTCAGAAGCTGTGCAGGTCTCAGGCGCCCGAGGTCCGGCACGATTGTCTCGCGCAGAAGAAATACGGTGAAGCCCATGGCCATCAGGCCAAAGGCGACCATCAACAGGAAAACCGCATGCCAGCCAAAGGCTGCGAGCGTCAGTCCTCCGAGCGTCGGTCCCATGGCCGGACCGACCGCGAGGAAGATCCCGATCGTGTTGAGAATCCGGGCGGCATCCGGCCCGGTGTAGAGGTCCCGGACGATCGCGCGTCCCACAACCACGCCAACCGAGGCGCCAATTCCCTGCACCAGGCGCGCAGCGAGAATGAACTCCACGCTGGGGGCAAGTGTGGCCAGGAGCGAACCTGCGAGATAGATCGTCAGGAAGATCAGCGTCGCCCGTTTCCGGCCCAGGGCATCCGCGAGCGGGCCGACGAGAAGCTGCGCCAAGGCAAAACCTGCAAAGAACATCGAGAGGCTGAGCTTGATCGCCGCATCCGTCGTACCGAAGGCGCGCACGAGTTCCGGCATCGCCGGCGTATAGATCGCCATGGAGATGGGGCCGAGGGTCGTAAGCAGGGCGCCGAGAAAGGTAGTCCGTCGCTCGCTCATCCGCGAATGGGTCATTCGGATATGTTCCAGATCATGCATAAAGGCGCCGATCAGGCGCCTCTTCAAAATGATCTAGTGCGATTGCAGCTCGAGATCGAGTGACAAATCTCAGCGGCTCAGAGTTCAGGTGGTTTTGCCGAAGAAGTCGAGGATCTTCGAATAGGACTCGGACATGTCCATGTCGCCGATCATTTCGGCGAGTGACTGCTGCGTCCGGTAGTATTCCGCGTAGTCGAATTGTGAATCGTCCGTCAGGCTCGACAGATCCATGATATTGCCGTTGCGATCGACGCTCTGCAGCGGCAGTTCGGTCGAAAGCTCGCGATAGGTATCGGCGTCGATCTCCTCGCGCTGGAAGCTTTCCGAGGCGATTTCGCGGAGCCGGCGCGGTGTCATGCTTGCAAAGACCGAAAGGGCCTCTTCGAAGACCTCGGTTTCTCTGGAAGCTTCTACCTTCGGCGCCACATCAGGCAGGCGGACATCCGACTGCGGGCTGGTTTCCCTGATCCGGAGAGACGAAACGCCTACCGGTTGGATTGGAAAAATCTCCATGGCCGTGACCGTCCTTTCATAGGATGTATCGATCTATGGGCCTATTCGAAAGTTCGTCAATGTGGCCTGTGTCGCAGTGCGGAAAAATCTTGCCTTGTTCACTGATTTTTGCGTGCCTGAAGGCGTTGTGCCGGGATAACATGGTGGAAAATCAGTGCTTCGCCTTCATTCTGGCGTCGCTTCAGGAGGTCCGTTCATGAGTGAGTCGCCCGTTTTCAATCCCGCCGTTGTCGACTGGCAGGGGCTGCATGGCCTGCCGCAGTTCGAAAAGGTCGGTGACGAGGATTATGCTCCCGCGTTCGAGTCGGCGCTCACGGCGCATGACGAAGAGATCGACGCGATTGCCGATAACCCGGAGCCGGCGACCTTCGCCAATACGATCGTGGCACTTGAAATTGCCGGCGATGCCTTGTCGCGCGTCTCCGCGCTGTTCTGGAACCGTGCGGGTGCCCATACCAATCCGGGCATCCAGGCGCTGGAACGCGAGATCGCGCCGAAGATGTCGCGCCACTATTCGAAGATCGGCATGAATGCGGCGCTCTTTGCCCGGATCGATGCTCTCTGGAGTCGCCGTGCCGAACTCGGGCTGAGCGTGGAGGAGACCCGCGTTCTCGAGCGGCACTGGAAGGGCTTCGTCAAGGCGGGTGCCAAGCTTCCCAAGGCCGAGCAGGAACGACTGGCGGCGATCAACGAGCGGTTGGCGAGCCTCGGCGCAAACTTCGGCCAGAACGTTCTCGCCGATGAAACCTCCTGGATCCTGCCGCTGTCCGGTGAGGACGACCTCGCTGGTATCCCGGCCTTCCTCCGCGACGCGATGGCGTCGGCCGCGGCCGCGCATGGCGGCGGCCACAGCCATGTGGTGACGCTGTCACGCTCGATCATCGAGCCCTTCCTGACTTTTTCGGAGCGCCGTGACCTGCGCGAGATCGCCTTCAAGGCCTGGACGTCGCGCGGCATCAATGGCGGCGAGACCGACAACCGGACCATCGTGACGGAGACACTGGCGCTTCGGGCCGAGAAAGCAAAACTGCTCGGCTACAAGGATTTCGCCTCCTACAAGCTCGATAACACGATGGCGAAAACACCTGAGGCGGTGAACGGGCTGTTGATGCAGGTCTGGGAAAAGGCGGTATCGCAGGCACGGGCAGAGGAAGCCGAACTTGCTGCCTTGATCGCTCAGGAGGGCAAGAACCATGAGGTCGCGCCGTGGGACTGGCGCCACTTTGCCGAGAAGCTGCGGGCGAAGAAGTTCGGTTTTTCCGAAGCCGAACTGAAGCCCTATCTGCAGCTTGAGAAGATCATCGAGGCCTGCTTCGATGTGGCCGGTCGCATCTTCGGTATTCGCGCCGTGCCGCTCACCAATGTCGTGGGGTATCATCCGGATGTGCGCGTCTTCGAAATCCGGGATCGCAACGACAGCCTGGTGGCGCTGTTCCTCGGCGACTATTTTGCCCGTCCGTCGAAGCGCTCAGGCGCCTGGATGAGCAGCTTTCAGGCACAACATCGTCTGCCGCTCAAGAACGGTCGGCAGGGCGAGCTGCCGATCATCTACAATGTCTGCAACTTCGCCAAACCCGAGCCGGGCAAGCCCGCGCTGCTGTCGCTCGACGATGCCCGCACGCTGTTCCACGAATTCGGCCATGCCGCCCATGGCATGCTGTCGAACGTTACCTATCCTTCGGTCTCAGGAACCGGTGTGTCGCGAGACTTCGTCGAACTGCCCTCGCAGCTTTACGAGCACTGGCTGACCGTGCCCGAGATCCTGAAGACCTACGCGGTGCACTACCAGACGGGTGAGCCGATGCCGCAGGCCTTGCTCGACAAGGTGCTCGCCGCGCGCACCTTCAATGCCGGCTTCAACACGGTGGAGTTCACCTCGTCCGCGCTCGTGGACATGGCCTTCCACACCCGCGGGGCCGTCGAGGATCCGATGGCGGTTCAGGCCGAAGTGCTTGAGAAGATCGGCATGCCCTCTTCGATCGTCATGCGCCACGCCACCCCGCACTTCCAGCATGTCTTTTCCGGAGATGGCTATTCGGCTGGATACTATTCCTACATGTGGTCGGAAGTGCTCGATGCCGATGCCTTCGCTGCCTTCGAGGAAACCGGCAATCCCTTCGATCCCGCTATGGCCTCGAAGCTCAAGACCCATATCTATGCGTCCGGCGGATCCGTCGATCCCGAGGACGCCTACAAGGCCTTCCGTGGCAAGATGCCGAACCCGGAGGCCATGCTGAAAAAGAAAGGGCTTGCGGCTTAGGGCTCGCAGCACGCCTGAAATGTGCCGCCGGCGGTAACCATCGCCGGCGCATCGGGCGTTTCCCCCTTTCGCAAACGCAAAAAACAGGGTATGAGCGCGCCAAAGTAAATCGGCGCCCCTCTCCCGTATTGCGCCCCAGCTATCAGAGATCACAAACATGAAAATGCGCAACATCGCGATTATCGCGCACGTCGACCATGGAAAAACGACCCTTGTGGACGAGCTTCTGAAGCAGTC
>JAIXSF010000382.1 GCA_027484835.1 Rhizobiaceae bacterium
ACAAAAAAAGAGCCGCAAAAGCGGCTCTCAAGGTAAAACAGGGAGAATTCAGACGGGTCTTCGCATGCCAGAACCAGCTGAGCCCGAAAGCTCGGGTACGTTCAGTTTCCCTCAAAACGCTTAATGGATAGTAAACACAAAGATGAAAATTGCCCCTGATCAAAGCGTCACGGGCAACTCAGCGGAAACTGGCGCCTATACTTTGGGGCCAAACAGGCTGTCGGCGGCCTTGCGTCCCGCCTCCTTGCGATCGATCTCACCCTTCAGGCGCAGGATCTCCGCTTCCAAGAGGGTGATTCTATAAAGCAGCTCGTCAGCCGATATGGCTGAAAGGTCGCAGCCTAGCTCATGGCTTGCGCTGCGCTTGCGTGGTTCTTCGTCCAAGATCATGCCCGGGCCTCCCTCGGTGCATCATCGCCGAAAGCGTCATGGTCCGGCAAGGGGGCTGCACGCGGGTCAAGACTCAGACCCTCCGGCGTACTGCTCATCGGTGATGCGGAGATCGGCAGGTTGGGCACGTTCTCGCGGGCGGCGGCCGGGATCGCTGCGCGCAGGCGGCTGCGGTAGATCGCATAGGCCGAGATCAGAAGATGCGAAATGGCCGTTACCGAGAACAGCGCGTAGGGTCCGGCGGCAGTCATGACGGGGCCGCCCAGTGTCGGGCCGATGATCGTGCCGATGCCGAAGAGCAGCAGCAGACCGCCGGACACCTTCACGAACTCGTCGGGCTTTGCAAAGTCGTTCGCATGAGCAACGGCGATCGGATAGAGCGCATTGGCGGCTGCCCCATAGATGCCGACGAAGATGAAGATCCAGAGCGGATCGCTCGGCGTCAGGAAGACCAGACCGAGGGCGGCGAAAGCGGCAAGCGCCGACAGAGCTGCAAGCACGTAACGGCGGTCGATGCGATCCGACAGCTTGCCGGCCGGAAACTGCATGACGGCGCCGAGGAAGATCGTCACCGACAAAAGCAGCGCGATGGTCGAGGCGTCGAGCCCGGTGCGGGCGCCGAACACAGCGCCGAGCGTGCCGTAAGCGCCATTGGCAATTCCGATCAGCAGAATGCCGACGAAGGAGACGGGCGAGTTGCGATAGAGCAGCGGCAGGTCGAGCTTGATCGACTTCAGCGGCTGCGGGGAGGCGGCGGTCGACATCAGTGTCGGCATGACGGCAAAGCCGTAGACGATGCCGCAGACCATGAAGAGCACCGTCGTTTGCGGATCGAGCGGGCCCACCATCATCTGGCCGGCGACGACGCCGATCAGGGTGATCGAGATGTAGAGCGAGAAAATCATGCCCCGGCTCTCGTTCGTCGCGCGTTCATTCAGCCAGCTCTCGATGATCATCGAGGTTCCGGCCGTGCAGAAGCCGGTGATCACACGCAGCGCGACCCACCAGGTGGCGTCGATGATGATGCCGGTCAGAAGGGCGTTGACGGATATGAGCGAGACAAAGGTGCAGAAGGCGCGCACATGGCCGACGCGCATGACGAGCTTCGGAGCCACGAAGCAGCCCAGCACGAAGCCGGCGGCCCATGTGGTGCCAAGAAGGCCGAGCACTTCGTTGGAGTAACCTTCGGCTGCGCCGCGTACGGGCAGGAGGAGACCATGGAGGCCGTTTCCGAGGAACAGGAAAAGCGTGCCCAGAAGCAGGGCCATCACCGGCAGAAGATTACGTCTCATGGCATTCTTGTCGATTGGAGTGGATGGCGCCCGAAGCCAGGCAGTCCGACCCGATCACAGTAGACCTATGTTCCTACCGTTGTCTGAATGGGACCTTGGTGCTTGCAGGGAATCTCTCTGAAGGGCAAAAGTGACAGCGATGTGGCTGCGTCGCCGCGCCACGAGCGGCTGGCGCGATACCCCGCCAGCGCTCCACAAGGAAATTCGATGACCAAGGCCATATCTGCCTTCCTGATCCTCGTCATGATCGTCCAGGTGATCAAGCCTCTCGGTCTGCCGGGTCTTCGCCGCCGGAGCGATTTCTGGAAGCTTGCGGTGGTTGCCTTCGTCACCTGGTCGATCACGCTTCTCATTCGACCCTGAGCAGTGCCGCGTCAGCTTGCGGCGCCCGCCTTTTCCGTCTGCCACTCGGGCAGGGGAAACAGTCGGTCATAGGCCCAGTTGAAGAAGAAGGCGTAGACCAGGTAAAACAGCGCAAACGCGACGTCCATGACGAAGGCCTGCCAGAGGCTGATCCCGAGATACCAGGCGATGAAGGGCATCAGGGTCATCAGTAGGCCTGCCTCGAAGAGGATGGCATGGATGATCCGCATCGGCATGGTCTTGAGCGTGGTGCCGGTCGACCGTCGCAGCAGGTGGTCGAAACCTAGATTGTAGACATAGTTCCAGGCAGTCGCGAGCGTAGCGCTGACGACGCCAACGATGCCGATATCGGATGCCGGCATGGAGAACGCCCAACTCCCGATCGGAACGATCAGGGCAAGTCCTATGAGCTCGAAGCTGATGGCGTGGCGGATGCGGTCTGCGGCGGTGCGCATGTTCTTCCCTCCGGGAAAACAAGCGGGTCGTCCCGCATTATAATCAGGCCCGTCACGGGGAGGTCGTCCTCGCCGAACGATATAGATAGAACGGGAACAAACGGCAAGGCTCTGCAAAAGTTTTCAGCAAACGCTCAAGGATTGTGCGGTGGTGATGGCGGCCGCTTTGTCACAGACCAAGTTCGCCGTGCATCACTGTCACGGAGCTTCCACCGATCTCGGCAGTCTCGAACTGCCCGTCCCTGGTCGAGATACGCAGCCTGATCAGACTGCGTCGGCCCATCTCCACACCCTGCTCGACAAGCATCTGCCGGTCGGCCGGCGCTGTCCCGAGCGTTGTCAGAAATGCACCCAGGGCGGCCGAGGCGCTACCGGTTGCCGGATCTTCCGTGACATTGTCGAAAGGTGCGAACATGCGGGCCCGAACGTGGTCGGGCCCGACCCAGGTATAGAGGAAGGTGGCGCAGTCACAGTCTTCGTCTGCGTGGGCGGAGCGCAGGGCGGTCAGCGGATCCAGGCGAGATGCCGCCTTGCCAAGAGCATCGAGATTTGAGACTTCGACGAGGATGAACTTCAGGCCGACGGAGGCGAAGACCGGCTGGTGCCGGCTCGTTTCGATATCCGCCTCTGCAAGCCCAATGCAGGGCGCGATGACAGATGGGGAAATGCTCGCACCGATCGACAGCGGGCCTGGCGCGCGAATGGTGGTTCCAGAGACCTTTCCCTCCGCATCACGCGAGACGGTAATTTCGACGATCCCGGCCTTCTCCTCGAAGCGCAGGTGGTCGCCGACGGATCGGCCGAACACGCTGCCGGCTGTGGCCAGAACATGGGCGGTGCCGACATTGGGGTGGCCCGCAAACGGCACTTCCGTAACCGGCGTGAAGATCCTGATCTCGGCGGTGTTTTCAGGATTGCGCGGGGGCAGCACGAAGGTCGTTTCGGAATAGCCGAACTCGGCCGCGATCCGCTGCATCTCCGCGTCGCTCAAGTCTCGCGCATCGGTGATGACGGCGAGCGGGTTGCCGGAGAAACGGGTTTCGGTGAAGACGTCGACGGTGACGAAGGGAACGGTCTTTGATGTGGACGTCATGCGCGCTCCGGATACTGATCCACGCCTTGATAAACCAAGAAGCCCGGCGCGTGGCCGGGCTTTCGTGTCCTGATGACATGTTTCGGTGCAGCGATGCTGCTTTGACAAGCGGTCGTGCCGCTTACTCGGCGGCCATGGCGCCGATCTTGTTCGCGCTCGCTGCGTAGATCTGCTCGATGGTCTTGGCGATGCTGGCATTGAACTCTGCATCGGTCATCGAAACACGCAGCTGTTCGGCTAGCGCGCGCGAGAAGCTCGCGATCATGCCGTGGTTGTGGCTGAGCTTCTCACAGGCATCGGCGGTGTTGTAGCCGCCGGACAGCGCGACGACGCGCACGACTGCCGGATGAGACATCAGCGGCGCATAGAAATCGGCGACCGTCGGGATGGTCAGCTTCAGCATCACCTTGTCGCCGGCGGGCAGCTTGTCCAGCTGGTTTGCGATCTCGTCGCGCATGATGGCTTCAGCTTCGACCTTGGTGGGGCTCTTGATCGAGACTTCTGGCTCGACGATCGGTACCAAGCCCTGAGCGATGATCTGGCGCGCCACCTCGAACTGCTGCTTGACCACGGCTGCAATACCGGCCTTGTCTGCATGGGCGATGACCGAGCGCATCTTGGTACCGAAGATGCCCTTCTCGCGGCCGCGGATCAGCAGTGCGTCAAGGTCGGGCATCGGCTTCATCAGCTGTACGCCGTCCTGTTCGTCGAGGAGGCCCTTGTCGATCTTCAGGAAGGGCACGACGCCGCGCTTCTCCCAGAGGAAGGTGGGAACGGGTTCGCCATCGACGTCGCCGTCCATCGTGCGTTCGAAGAGGATCGCACCGATTACCTTGTCGCCCGAGAAGGCAGGGGCCTTCATGATGCGCACGCGCATGGCATGGATCAGACGATACATCTCGTCGTCGCCGCTATAGTCCGTCTCGGAAATTCCGTAGAGACGCAGGGCGCCGGGTGTCGAACCCCCACTCTGATCCAGCGCAGCGATGAAGCCGGGCGCCGAGGTGATCTTGTTCAACATTTTCGCGTCCACCATATCTCACTCCTATCCCTGAACGTGGCGCGCAGCGCGCCGGATTGGTCTTCTTGAGACGGCAACTGCGGCCGTCCTGGTCACTCCCGGACCGTTTCCGATCGTTCTCGATCGGGCTGACTTCGGCGATAACAGAACTTCCGCAAAGGTAAAATGGTCAGCTAACCTATTGAAACGATTGAAATCATTTCAATCGTTTGAAAATTCAAAAATTTTTAAATGCGTTTCAATCGGCACGGAAATTGCGGTCATAACGTCGGCGAACTCGGCACCTGGCATGCACGCGGAACAACACCTGGCGTGGCGCCGATGTTCCATGCCGAAGATGCTATCACCGAGAAGCCGACAGCCAAATGACGTGGCGCACGAAAAAACCGCGTGCCGAGGGCACGCGGTTGACGTCGTATCGATGTTAAGTTTCTGACCTTGGATCAGCCCTTGGTCAGAACCGCCACGCCTGGCAGTTCCTTGCCTTCCATCCATTCCAGGAAAGCGCCGCCTGCCGTCGAGACATACGAGAAGTCGTCGGCGACGCCGGCATGGTTGAGTGCCGAGACAGTGTCGCCACCGCCTGCAACCGAAACCAGCTTGCCGGCCTTGGTCTGGTCAGCAGCGTGCAGGGCGGCCGAGACGGTCGCCTTGTCGAAGGGGGCGATTTCGAAAGCGCCGAGCGGACCGTTCCAGACGAGGGTCGCAGCCTTCTCGATCCAGCCGTTGATCAACTCGACCGACTTCGGGCCTACATCGAGCATCATGGCATCGGCAGGAATGGCATTGATCTCGACGGTCTCGTTGGCAGCGTTCGCCTTGAACTCGCGGGCCACGACGCCGTCGACCGGCAGCACGATCGCGCAGCCTGCGGTCTTCGCCGTTTCCATGATCGAGCGGGCAGTGTCGGCGAGGTCATGCTCGCAAAGCGACTTGCCGACATCGATGCCCTGGGCGGCGATGAAGGTGTTGGCCATGCCGCCGCCGATGACCAGCGCATCGACCTTGGTCACGAGGTTGGAGAGAAGGTCGATCTTTGTCGAAACCTTGGCGCCGCCGACGATCGCAACCACCGGGCGGGTCGGCTGTCCCAGACCTTTTTCCAGCGCTTCGAGCTCGGCCTGCATGGTGCGGCCGGCATAGGCGGGCAGGTGATGGGCGAGGCCTTCGGTCGAGGCATGGGCGCGGTGGGCAGCCGAGAAAGCGTCGTTGACGTAGATGTCGCCGTTCTTGGCGAGTTCGGCGGTGAAACCGGCTTCGTTCTTCTCTTCGCCCTTGTGGAAGCGGGTGTTTTCGAGAAGCAGGATGTCGCCGTCATGCATCTTGGCGATCGCGTCGGCTGCGGGTGCGCCGATGCAGTCTGAGGCAAAGGCGACGCGCTGGTCGAGGACCTCTTCGACGGCAGGTGCGATCAGCGACAGCGACTGGTCGGCCACCGGTTCACCCTTCGGACGGCCGAAATGGGCGAGCAGGATGACCTTGGCGCCTTTCTGCGACAGTTCCAGGATAGTCGGCGCCACGCGCTCGATGCGCGTCGTGTCGGACACCTTGCCGTCGGTGACGGGAACGTTGAGATCGACGCGGACAAGCACACGCTTGCCTGCGATGTCGGTGAGATCGTCGAGGGTCTTGAAAGCCGGCATGGATTTACCCGTCTTGAATACTGTTGAATTGGGCTGACGCGGCGGACCTTACACCGCTCGTGTGACGGCGCAAGGCAAGGTCGGTCATTTTTCGACGGGTGCCTTGCCGGCTGCTTCTGCCCGCTTGCGGCGCAGGTAATCGCGGGTCGCGTGGGCGAGTTCCCGGATGTTCAGGAAGATTGGCCAGGTCGTCGCAGGCTCGACGGGTTCCATCGAAACACCGACCGAGGCAATGTGACCGTGCTCGTCGATATCGCGGACGATCAGGACAATCGTGCCGAGGCGCACGCGGTCCGCATAGTCCGGTCGGCCGCCGACGCGCTGGGTAATCATCTCGGCGACCGTCTTGCCACGCTCGCTGTCGGTGATCGACAGGGGACCATAGGCTTCATCGAGATTTCGCACATGGGTGGCCGGCGAGATGGCGAAGGTGCCGAAGAATTCGCCGTCATCTTCCTCCACCGGCGCCTCGGAGGCGAACAGTCGGTCCAGCAGCTTCGAATAGCTGGGGGCGATGAAAAGATAGACCTGATCATTCTCCCGCAGCCGGCCCGCATATTGGTAGCGCATCGATTTCCCGTCGCGGATGACCAGCGACGGCATGGCCCAGCGGGGGATGCGCTCACCGCGCAGAACCGGGCTTCCGGCAACGACACGGTAGGCAAGGAGTTCGTGATTTGCAGAACCCGGCAGGTCGAGCTCGACCTTGTCGATTGCACCGATGCGGGGCGGGATGATCAGACCGAGGCGCTTTGCGAGCGGCTTGATGGTCCAGCCCTGCAGCACAAGCGAGATCATTACCACGATAAAGGCCGTATTGAAGAAGACCTCGCCATTTTCCATGTTGCCGACCACCGGCACGATGCCGAGCAGGATGGAAACGGCACCGCGCAAACCAACCCAGGCAATGAAGCCCGTTTCGCGCTGGGTGAAGTCGTAAGGCAGCAGGCAGAGCCAGACGGCGAGCGGGCGGGCGATGAAGACCAGAAAGAGGGCGAGCAGGATGGCGGGCAACAGGATCGCCGGAAATTGGGACGGTGTTGCCAGCAGGCCGAGCACAAGGAACATCACGATCTGCGACAGCCAGGTCATGCCGTCCTGAAAGCGTTTGATCGCGGTCGTTGCCGGGAGCTTTCGCGAACCCGCATAGATGCCGGCCACATAGACTGCAAGAAACCCGCTGCCGCCGATCATGCCGGTAAATGCGAAGATCATCAGGGCCAGGGCCAGCATGAAGATCGGGGCGAGGCCCTGCTCGATCTGCAGGCGGCGCAGCACGAAGACGATGAGCAGGCCGCCGAGGAGGCCCATGATCAAGCCGATGCCCATCTGCTCGACGAAGAGGCGCAGAAGCTCGAGGGAAAGGCCGTCAGTGCCGTTGCCGGTCGCGATGAGCTCGACCAGGGCAATCGCAAGAAAGATCGCCATCGGGTCGTTGGTGCCTGACTCGACTTCGAGCGTCGAGCGGACGCGATCACGGATATTGATGCCGCCGATGCGCAGCAGGAAGAAGACGGCTGCCGCATCCGTCGATGCCAGGATCGCTCCAATCAGCAGAGCCTCGAGAGCGGTGAAGTCGAAGAGCAGATAGGCACCGAGACCCAGCAGTCCCGTCGTCATCAATACGCCAAGGGTTGCCAGCGTCAGCGCCGGGCCAGCGGAAAGTTTGAAGGATTGCAGCGAAGTCCCGTAGCCGGAATCGAACAGCACGACGGCCAGAGCCAGTGAGCAGACGACATAGGCGAGGGGGAAGTCGGAAAACTCGATGCCGAGACCATCGACGCCCGTGGCAAGGCCGATCGTCAGGAAGAGCAGAAGCAGCGGGGCGCCGAAGCGGAAGGCGATGAGGCTCGAAAAGGCGGCCAGCAGAACCAGTGCCGTCGCAACCAGTGTCACCGCATAGAATTCGTGCAACCCTCGTCCCCCTTCACGATCCACGCCAAGCGGCCACATTCACCACGTCTGCCGCCGCCAATCGGTTGTCGAACCGGTTGTCGTCGCTGCCCAGCCGTGGATGGGCCCTCTTCAAGCAGGGTAATCTTATGTCGCCGAACGGCTTTGAAGAAACTGGAACAAGATCATGATGATTGTGGGGCGAATTTAAATTCTTTAATCCGGGCCACGAAATTTTATCTCGGTTCGGACATCAATCCGCGGATCAACGCATAACTTGCCCCCAGCAGCACGAAGGCAAAGGGCAGGCCGGTCGAAACGGCCATCGCCTGAAGCGCGACAAGGCCGCCACCGAGCAGAAGTGCGACGGCCACCAGGCCTTCAAAGGTGGCCCAGAAGACGCGCTGCGGTACCGGTGCATTCACCTTGCCGCCCGCGGAGATCGTGTCGATCACCAGCGACCCCGAATCGGACGACGTGACGAAGAAGACGATCACGAGGACGATCCCGATGAAGGAGGTCACCGCTGTCAGCGGCAGGTGGGCGAGCATTTCGAACAGCTGTAGTTCGAGAGCGGCATCCTGAACGCTTGTCAGTCCGTCATTCACGAGCTGGCTGATGGCGGTGCCACCCAGTGCCGTCATCCAGAGGGTCGATACGAGCGAGGGGATCAGCAGGACAGCGGTCAGCAGCTGGCGTACACTTCGACCTCGGCTGACACGGGCGATGAACATGCCGACGAAGGGTGACCAGCTGATCCACCAGGCCCAGTAAAACGCCGTCCATCCGTGGGCGAAGTTCAGGTCTTCCCGGCCGAAGGGATTGGCAAGAGCGGGCAGGTGGGTGGCGTAGGCTTGCAGGTTGAGAAAAAAGCCCTGGATGATCTGCAGTGTCGGGCCGACGGCGATGATGAAGACGAGCAGCAGAGCGGCGAGCGCAAGGTTGATCTCCGACAGCAGTTTCACGCCTTTGTCCATGCCGGCGACGACCGATGCCGTTGCAATCGCGGTGATGACGAGAACCAGCAGGATCATCGTGGTCTGAGTGGCGGGGATGCCGAACAGGAATTCGAGGCCGGCGCTCGCCTGCTGGGCGCCGATGCCAAGCGAGGTCGAGAGGCCGAAAATCGTGGCGAAGACGGCAAGGATGTCGATGACATGGCCTGGCCAGCCCCAGACGCGTTCACCGAAGATCGGATAGAAGATCGAGCGCAGCGTCAGTGGCAGCCCCTTGTTGAAGGAGAACAGGGCAAGCGAGAGTGCGACGATTGCATAGATCGCCCAGGGATGCAGGCCCCAGTGGAAGATGGTGGCGGCCATGGCGAGGCGACGGGCGGCTTCCGGATCTCCGGCTGCTCCATTTAGCGGCGCCCAGTCCGTGCGAACGCCGTCCTCGAAGACAGGTCCACCGAGCGCTGCCGTGAAGTGCCCCATGGGCTCCGATACGCCGTAGAACATCAGGCCAATGCCCATGCCGGCCGCAAACAGCATCGAGAACCACGAGAGATTGCTATAGTCCGGCCGCGCGTCAGGTCCGCCAAGCCTAATCCGTCCGAGCGGTGAGACGATCAATCCGATACAGACCAGCACGAAGATGTTGCCGGTCAGCAGGAAAAACCAGTCGAGATTGCCGGTCAGAAAGTCCCTCAATCCGGTGAATGCTGGCTCAAGAGTGGTCTGGAAGGCGAGCGTCAGGAAGGTGAAAAGCACGATGGTGATGGCCGAGACGCTGAAGACGACATTGTGAATGTCGAGTTCGAAGACGAAGCGGCGGCGGAAGCTGATATTGTCCTGACCGATCTCATAGGTCGTGTCGATGATCTCGGTTCGCCCCTCGGGCGCCGGGATCGCGTCTTCGGCGACGGCTGTCTGCGTATCGGTCGTTGTCAAAGCCAATGGTCCGGTATCCTTTCGGTGTTGGATGGGGCAGGTATTCCACCCCGTTCGGGCGTCGAACCGACGCCGGAGGAGGGCGCGAGGACTGGCGGGCAGCCGCAATTGCGCCATATTTCACTGGGGGGCAACTGTCCTCGGGCGAGATTGTTCCCTCGCAGGAACCGTTCGGTGAAACCCGAGGGCCAAAAACGAAAAAGGCGAGCCGTTGCCGGCCCGCCTTCATGCGAGACAAAGTCTGTCTGGATCAGATGAGCTTGGCGAGGGCCACAGCGGTATCCGACATGCGGTTCGAGAAGCCCCACTCGTTGTCGTACCAGGTCAGGATGCGGACGAACGTGCCTTCGAGCACCTTGGTCTGGTCGAGGGCGAAGATCGACGAGTGGCTGTCGTGGTTGAAGTCACGGGAGACCAGCGGCTCGTCGGTGTAGCCGAGGATGCCCTTCAGAGCGCCGTTCGAGGCAGCGATGATGGCGTCGTTGATTTCCTGCGCGGTGGTGTTCTTCTTGGCGACGAACTTGAAGTCGACGACCGAGACGTTCGGGGTCGGGACGCGGATCGAGGTGCCGTCGAGGCGGCCCTTGAGGTGCGGCAGGACGAGGCCGACGGCCTTGGCTGCACCCGTCGAGGTCGGGATCATGGAGAGCGCTGCAGCGCGGGCGCGGTACAGGTCCTTGTGCATGGTGTCGAGCGTCGGCTGGTCGCCCGTGTAAGAGTGGATCGTGGTCATGAAGCCGTGGTCGATGCCGACAGCGTCATCCAGCGTTTTGACGACCGGAACCAGGCAGTTCGTCGTGCAGGATGCGTTGGAGATGACCAGATGGTCCTTGGTCAGCTGGTCGTGGTTGACGCCGAAGACGACGGTGAGGTCGGCACCGTCGGCCGGAGCCGAAACGATAACGCGCTTTGCGCCAGCGGTCAGGTGTGCTGCGGCCTTGTCGCGGGCGGTGAAGATGCCTGTGCATTCCATCGCGATGTCGACGCCCAGTTCCTTGTGCGGCAGGGTTGCCGGATCCTTGATCGCGGTGACCTTGATCGGCTTGCCGCCGCCGACGATGATCGTGTCGCCTTCGACCTTCACGTCGGCCGGGAACTTGCCGTGGATCGAGTCGTAGCGCAGCAGATGCGCGTTGGTCTCGACCGGGCCGAGGTCGTTGATGGCGACGACTTCGATGTCGGTGCGGCCGGATTCGACGATGGCGCGCAGAACGTTACGTCCGATACGGCCGAAGCCGTTGATGGCAACTTTCACAGTCATGGGTACACTCCCGAGTGGATAGATGGCTTGGAGGCGGGTCAGGGCGTGTGGGTCACGCCCTGGCGGGATGGTGTCAGGCAAGCTTGGCTTCCGCGGCAGCAACCACCGCGTCTGCCGTGATGCCGAAGTGCTTGTAGAGCTCCTTCGCCGGACCGGAGGCGCCGAAGGACTTCATGCCGATGAAGGTGCCGGTGGAACCGATGATCGCGTCCCAGCCCTGGCGGATGCCGGCTTCGACGGCGATCTTGACCAGCGCATCGCCGATGATCGCTTCCTGGTAGTCGGCGTCCTGCTCGAAGAACAGTTCGAAGCAGGGAACGGAAACGACGCGGGCCGGAATGCCCTTGGCTTCCAGCTGCTGCTGGGCCTTGATCGCGATTTCGACTTCCGAACCGGAGGCGAAGATCGAGACCTTGGCGTCGCTGGCCGAGATCAGCTCGTAGGCGCCCTGGGCGCAGAGGTTGCGCTCTTCATATTCGGTGCGGGCCGGAATCAGGTTCTGGCGTGTGAGCGCGATGCCCGACGGACGATCCTTGGTTTCGAGTGCCACCTGCCAGCACTCGACGGTTTCGGTCGCGTCTGCCGGGCGGAACATCATCAGGTTGGGGATGGCGCGCAGAGCTGCCATGTGCTCGACCGGCTGGTGGGTCGGGCCGTCTTCGCCAAGACCGATGGAATCATGGGTCAGGACGTGGATGACGCGGATGCCCATGAGGGCGGCCAGACGGATCGACGGACGGCAATAGTCCGAGAAGATCAGGAAGCCGCCGGA
>JAIXSF010000100.1 GCA_027484835.1 Rhizobiaceae bacterium
CCATGCGGCGAACGCCGGAGACTTCGCCCATGACGTGGCGCAGTTCGACAAGGAACTTGCCGTGCTGGCCGCGACCGAGATGCGGCACGCCGCAACCGATGACGCAGTCGGACAATACCTTGCGGGCGCCCACGCGGATGCGGCGGTCGTTGAGAAAGGCGCCGCCACCCTTTTCCGTCGTGTAGAGTTCGTCGGTCGCCGGATTGAAGATAACGCCGGCGACGATTTCACCATTGCGCTCCAGCGCGATCGAGACGGCAAACTGCGGAATGCCGTGCAGGAAGTTGGTCGTGCCGTCGAGCGGGTCGACGATCCAGCGATGCGCGCCGTCGGTGCCCTTGATCTCTTCACCTTCCTCGCCGAGGAAGCCATAGGTCGGCCGAGACTTCAGGAGCTCTTCGCGCACGATCTTCTCGGCCCGGAAATCGGCCTGAGAGACGAAGTCGCCGGGGCCCTTGACCGAAACCTGCAGGTTCTGCACTTCGCCGAAATCGCGTGACAGCGACTTGCCGGCCTTGAGCGCAGCCTGAACCATGACATTGAGAAGGGCAGAGCGAGCCATAGATCGAATTCCTTGAAACTGGGAGGCGCCGGAAGGCGGCAACGGACGAGCACGCGACGGCGGCGATGTTTGGCGCGTTCAAGACCACAAATGCCGCCGGAATTCAAGGGGTATGGGCATTCCGGCCCATGCGCCCTCGTCAGACGAGCCCTGCAGCAAAGGTGACCAGCAGACCTGCAGCGACCGCGATCAGCGAACTGACGGCCAGTCTCAGCGCAAATCCGCAACTGCCGGTCGCCGTGGCATAGAAGACCTTGGCCACCATGTTGGCAGTGACCGCGATGCCCACGGCAATCGTTGCCACCGGCAAAGACAGTGAAGGCAGCATTCCGGCAACTGTGACGCTCACCGCATCGACATCCGCCAGCGCCGTGAGTGCCGAAACCACATAAAGACCGCCATCGCCGAAGATCTGGCTCGCCGCCCGCGCGATGAAGGCAATGACCGTGATCAGCAGCGCCATGCTCACCACCTGCGTCAGTTCGAACGGATTGCCGGGCAAATCGGCCTCGGTCGAGACACCGGCGCGGGCAACGACCGCAAAAGCGATCACCAACATCACGGCGCCCGCGACAAGCAGGCCCGGCAATAGGCGCTCACCCAATGGCGGCGCAAGGGCACCGACAAGAAAAGCCGTGCGGATGAGGGAGACACTGCCCGCGGCGATCGCGCCAGCCGCGGGACCTGCGGCATTTCCCGTCGTCTGGCTTTGGCGCGCCATGGCAAGCGTTGTTGCCGTCGAGGAAACCAGGCCGCCCACGGCACCGGCCACCAGATCGCCGCGCCCGCCGCCGATCACCCGGATGGCGACGTAGCCGACATAGGAAATCGATGCGAGCAGGATGACCAGAATGACCAGACTGCGCGGAGAGACGCCGCCGAACGGCCCATACGGATCGGCCGGAATGAGCGGCAGGAGCACGAAGCTCATGGCAAGCAGAACAACGGCGGAGCGTAACTCGGCCCAGGTGAGCCGGCGGATTGCCCCATGCAGAAACTCCCGGCTCGCCAGCACGGTGACGACCACGGCACCCGCCGCGGAGGCCACCGCCACGTCACCCATCACGGCCAGGGCACCAAGCCCGAAAGTGGTGATCCCGGCGATCACCGTCGTTGCACTGAATGATCCCTCGGCGCGCGCCTCCATCAGACCGAAACGCAGCAACACGACGGCGATGGCAATCAGGAAGCTCGCCACCATCAGGCCGGACAGGCTGTTTTCTGAGACTTGCGCCTCGAGCAATCCAGCCAGTCCGCCGGTCATGCCGATCAGCGTGAAGGTACGGATACCGGCAATGCGCGCCCCTTCCGGCTCGTCACGCTCGCGCCAGTGGCGCTCCACACCGACGGCCGCGCCGATGGCGACAGCAAGCCCCAGCCGCTGGAAGATATCGATGAGATCCATGACCGCCGCCCTCCCCTTCAAGCGGCAGAGGGCAATGCGTCAGGTTCGCCTGAACCGGTTGGCGAGATCGATCGCCTGTTTCTGCTGTTCTTCGTTGAGGCCGAGATAGAAGTCTTCAAGCCCGGGGTCAGTCAGACCCGCCCTCCGGGACAGGACATACCATTTCGCGGCCTCGACCGGATTGGGCGCGGTACCGAGCGCGTTGATATAGAGGTGGGCGATACGGTTCTGCGCAACAACATTTCCGCGCTTGGCCGCGATGCTCAGCCAACGATAACCGGCCTCGTAATCGCGCGGACCATTGTAGCCGTTGACCAGCCAGAGCCCCATGTCGAGCTGGGCCGTATCGAACCCCGCACGCGCCGCCCGCATCATCCACTCGCGTGCCCGCGCCTTCTTGTCGGCCGGCACGTCCTTGAGAGCCGAATAGACCTGCGCCAGCGCGTATTGCGCGTCGGCAATGCCCTGTTCGGCCGCCTTTTCGTAATACGGCATGGCCAGTGTCAGGCCCCGTACGCCGGGATTGTCGGAGACGAGGATCTGCGCCCAGTTGAACTGCGCCGAGCCATTGCCGGCATCGGCGGCGCGGCGCATGTATTCATCCGCCTTGACCTTGTCCCGCGGGACTTCCTTGCCCTCCATCAGAAGCAGGGCATATTTGAACATCGCCGAGGGATCGCCACCCTGGGCGGCCTGCCCATACCAGAATGCCGCCCCCTTGAGGTCCCGTTTGACGCCAAGCCCCCGAGACATGACTTCGGCAAGCAGCGTCTGTGCGGCAGGATCCCCGAGCTGCGCGCGCGGCAAGGCCTTGTCGACAGCCGTCAGAAAGAGGCCGCGCTGGAAGGCGCCATAGGCGTCGTCGGGCTTTCCGGCATAGGGTTTTTCCGGTGGCAGTTCCGGGAGCGGCGAGCCCATGCGCAGATAGATGTTGATGCCTTGCAGGTCTTCGGGCCTATCGCCCTTCGTCGGCTTGGCACCTTTCGTCACCGGCGGCGCGGCATCCCGATCGCCACGATCGAGCGTCGTGGCATCGCCCGTGGTGCTATCGGGTCGCGCGCCGCGCTCGATTTCGCCAGCATCGGACGGATTGGCCGGAATGATCGCCGGCTGGTCTCCGATCTCCACGCCCTCTTCGCTCTCCTGCGCGATCACCGGACTGGCCGCAACAAGGCAGGCCCCGGCAAGCGCGGCGAGAATCAGGCGATGAGGAGACGAAATTGAACGCATGAGGCGGTTCAATCCGCAAACCGTGGCGCTTTTTCGTCAAGCTCGGCATTCACGCGTGCAACCACGCTTGCGGCATTGGCGGGATCGGCAAAGACTGCCTTGCCAAGCGCCACGAATTCAACGCCGCTTTCGGCCACAACGACTGCCGAGGCAGGATCCGTACCGCCCATCACGATTGCGGGAATTTCGATCATCGCCGACCACCATTCTCCCAGCGCGACATTCTTCGAATGCGCCTCCGGCTTGATGTCACCGTCGATCTTGCCGAAGAAGATGTAGTCCGGCTGGATCTCGCCCATCTCCAGCGCATGGTGCCGGTCCATCGCATTACCACCACCGACGATCAGCTTCGGCACGTGCTTTTCGACAGCCTCGGCCAGCGCGGCCGCATTCCCGGAGATATGCAGGCCGTCTGCCTTCACACGGCCAGCGACACGGCTGTTGTCAACGACAAGGGCGGCAGCCCCGGCGTCTTGAATGACCGGAACCAGCATCTCCGCGTGCTTCTGAAACGTGCTGTCGTCCAGACCGTATTGCGGGACGATCACGGACGCCACATCGCCGCCGCGAAGTGCGTTGCCGAGCACCTCCGCACATTCGGCAGATTGGGCGATATCGGGAACGATGAGGACGAGGCGGCAGCGGTCTTCGGTCATGCGCGGTGTTTCCGTGTGCGGGACAGGTCCGATGAAGCGGATTTCGTCCTCGTTTTCTCTAGACAAATCCGATAGACCGCTCTTCCGAAAGGATCAACCGCGCAATGCTGACAGACCCGAACTTCTATGCCGTCGCCATTCCCGCTGTTGCCCTGGTTGGCCTGTCGAAAGGTGGTCTTGGTGGTGCGCTGGCTCTGATCGGTGTCCCGCTGCTCGCATTCGTGGTGCCGCCAATGCAGGCCGCGGCGATCTTCCTGCCGATTCTTCTCATCATGGATGCAGCCGCCCTTTGGGCCTGGCGCAGCTACAACAGCGCTGCGACCCTGCGCGTGATGATGCCCGGCGCCCTGATCGGGATCGGTCTCGGTTGGGCAACATCGAGCTATGTCTCGGCCGATGCGATGCGCATCGTTCTCGGCGGCATCTCCGTCATCTTCTCGGTGCGCTATTTCATCGACCTCTGGACCGCACGAAACAGCCCTGAAACGCCGCCGGCGCCGGAACGCCCCGTGGCCGGCTCCTTCTGGGGATCGCTTGCCGGCTATGGCAGCTTCGTTGCCCATGCCGGCGGCCCGCCGTTCCAGGTCTATGTCCTGCCGTTGAAGCTGGATCCGCGCACGTATACCGGTGCTTCCACTCGCTTCTTCGCGATCCTCAACGTCATCAAGGTCGTCCCCTATTTCGCCATGGGCGAATTGGATGCCACCAATCTGTCGCTCTCACTGGCGCTGCTGCCGGTAGCCTTGGTTTCGACGCTGGTTGGCGCGAAAATGGTGACCATGATCCGGCCCACACTCTTCTATCCGCTGATGTATGCGATGGTCCTGATCGCCGGCGGCAAGCTGCTCTACGACGGGCTGCTCCACCTGTTGGGAAGCTGAGTGGGTCTCTTGCTGCAGCGCACATATGCGCTTGCCGCCGACAGGCCTTTGACATAACCTTTCAGTCATGACGAACGTAGACCCGTTCATGGCGATCGCAGACCCAAACCGGCGACACATCCTGGAGGATCTGCGTCGGGGGGAAAAGACCGTGAACGAACTGGCGGCCCAGCTGCCGATCAGCCGCCCCGCCGTCTCTCAGCATCTGAAAGCACTTCTCGACAGCGGCCTCGTTGATGTCCGCTCGGAAGGCACGCGGCGCATCTATTTCATCCGCCGTCCCGGCTTTGACCGCATGAACATGTGGCTCGACCAGTTCTGGTCCTGAACCAGAGATCGTCTCCCCAACCGCACAAAAATAAAGACCCCGAAGTTGTGTGAACTCCGGGGCCGAGGGTGGGATATTGGCTGCTTCATGAATACATCGGGATCGGTCTTTGGGTCCGCCTGATCCCGGCACAGCCGGAAGGGTGGTATCAGTGGCGTGTGGAAGCCCGCAGGCGTTCCATTTCATCCTTGAGGCGCAGTTTGAGGCGCTTCAGCTCGGCAATGTGCCGATCATCGACGGAGGGAGATGCAAGTGCATCATGGAGCTGGTCCTCGAGTGCTCCATGCTTCTTCTGCAGCGATTCAAGATGAGCCTGTATGGTCATTTGATGCGTCCTTCCTTATCGCCTACCTCCAGCCCTCATCCGCTGGAGTTTCAGGCTTTGCGAAGATAATGTGACACGAGAAATGCGGTTTGTCGAAGGCGAACTGGGCAAAAACGACCATCAAAAACCAAGACAGGGATAACTTCCCGTTACCGGTATTTGGTGATAGGAGCTTGCGCGAATCTTCCGGGCATCCTTAAAGGATGGGCTAAACGGCGATAATGGGGAATAAGCATGGCCGATCAGGAACAGGCTGACGTCAGGCTCTCG
>JAIXSF010000240.1 GCA_027484835.1 Rhizobiaceae bacterium
AAGCGCATGGTTGTCCGCAAGCAGGGTCCGGGCGTCGTCACCGCTGGTGACATCCAGACCGTCGGCGACATCGAGATCCTGAACCCGAACCATGTAATCTGCACCCTCGATGAGGGCGCCGAGATCCGCATGGAGTTCACGGTCAACAATGGCAAGGGCTATGTCCCGGCCGAGCGCAACCGCGCGGAAGATGCACCGATCGGTCTCATCCCGGTCGACAGCCTCTACTCGCCGGTCAAGAAGGTGTCCTACAAGGTGGAAAACACCCGCGAAGGACAGGTTCTCGACTACGACAAGCTGCTGATGACCATCGAAACCGATGGCTCGGTCACCGGTGAAGATGCAGTCGCTTTCGCGGCCCGCATTCTCCAGGACCAGCTCGGCGTCTTCGTCAACTTCGACGAGCCGCAGAAGGAAGTCGAAGAAGAGTCCGTCACCGAACTCGCCTTCAACCCGGCTCTGCTCAAGAAGGTCGACGAACTCGAATTGTCTGTCCGCTCGGCAAACTGCCTGAAGAACGACAACATCGTGTACATCGGCGATCTGATCCAGAAGACCGAAGCAGAAATGCTGCGCACGCCGAACTTCGGTCGCAAGTCGCTGAACGAAATCAAGGAAGTTCTCGCTTCCATGGGCCTGCACCTCGGTATGGAAGTACCGGCATGGCCGCCCGAGAACATCGAAGATCTCGCGAAGCGTTACGAAGACCAGTATTAATAACAGTGAAGGCAGCCCTTGAGCCTGCCTTTCCCCGTCAAACTGCGGGCGAATGCCCGTATGTGTCAGGAAACGGCAGCCTCTGAGACAGAGCCTGCACTTAAAGGAGAATAGCAATGCGCCACCAGAAAGCCGGCCGCAAGCTGAACCGTACCGCCAGCCACCGTAAGGCGATGTTCGCCAACATGGCTGCTTCGCTCATCACCCATGAGCAGATCGTCACGACGCTCCCGAAGGCGAAGGAAATTCGCCCGATCGTCGAGAAGCTGGTCACCCTCGGCAAGCGCGGCGACCTGCACGCTCGTCGTCAGGCCATCTCGCAGATCAAGGACGTCGATGCCGTCAAGAAGCTGTTCGACGCCATCGCGACGCGTTACGCCACCCGCAACGGCGGCTACCTGCGCATCATGAAGGCCGGTTTCCGCCAGGGCGACAACGCCGCCATGGCAGTCATCGAGTTCGTCGAGCGCGACGTTGACGCCAAGGGCGCAGCCGACAAGGCCCGCGTTGCCGCTGAAGCCGAAGCTGAAGCAGCGTAAGTTACTTCCCGTTAGGGAAGGATCAAAAAGCCGGGTGAGCGATCACCCGGCTTTTTGCGTTGATCTTACGGGTATCGCCGCGTCTACCAGACTTGAAGCACGTCAGGTGTTCCAACGATGCCTGTGTCCACGCGCACGATGCCTCCCGCCAGCCCCGGAAGGTGCAGGCCCCAAGTGGATGGATAGAAAGCGGATGACGTGTAGACAAAAGACATCCTGCCATTGCTGATGGCGATGTTTCGCAGCTGGTAGTCGCTATTTGTCAGGAAAGCATGCACCGTCACAAGCGATCGATCGTGCATCTCGCTTTAGGACTGAACAGCCGTCGTGCTCGCAACCTCATGGCGGGCCTGATCGCAGGTCATCTTCTCAGCGTTGGTCGAACCGATCTAAGGGGCGTAAACGACATAGGCGATGGCACAGTTCAGCAGGATGGAAAGACAAAGCACGGCATTCTTGAGCATCGAGCTTCCACCCTTCGTTGTCGTCCTGCAATCAATGCGCGATGTTTGTTGCTGATGCGTGTCGCCTGACAATCTCAGCGCTCGGTGGCCGGGTCGTCAGCAAACTGGGCACGCTGCAGGAGGAAGGCGCGCTCCGCAGCGTTGCTGCTGAGATTGGCTGCCCGTTCGAACGCGACCCGCGCCTCGACGCTGCGCCCGAGGCGAAACAGAAAGTCCCCCTTTGCTGCATGCAGCGGCGGATAGTCGGCCAGCTGCGGATCCGTCTCGATGTCCGCCAGCAACGCCAATCCCGTTTCGGGTCCGAACGCCATCGAATGCGCCACCGCCCGGTTCAGCGCCACCACGGGCGAGGGGACCCGGTCCAGCAGCCGGTCGTAAAGTGCTGCGCTGAAGGTCCAGTCCGTATCCTCAAACTTCGCCGCCCGTGCATGCACGGCTGCAAGCGCTGCCTGCAGCGCATAGAGCCCGTCCGCACCGCCAAGACGCATCACGGTTGCCAAACCGTCCAGCCCGCGCTGGATCAGCAATCTGTCCCAAAGCCGCCGGTTCTGGGTTTCCAGCGTCTGGGCGCTGCCATCCGCTCCGACCCGTGCCTTGAAGCGCGAAGCCTGCAGCTCCATGAGCGAAAGCAGGGCATGCGCTTCCGGTTCGTCGGGCGCAAGGCCGACAAGGATGCGGCCGAGCCGCATGGCTTCCTGACAAAGCTGCGGCCGGATCAGGTCTTCCCCCCGGCTTGCCGCATAACCCTCGTTGAAGATCAGGTAGATGACCTCCAGCACCGAGGCGAGGCGGGCATCCCGTTCGGTACCTACGGGCACTTCGAACGCCACGTCGCCCTCGCGCAGGATCTTCTTCGCCCGAACGATCCGCTGCGCCATAGTCGTTTCATGGGTGAGAAAGGCCCGGGCGATTTCCTCGGTCGACAGTCCGCCGATCACCTTCAGCGTCAGAGCGGTGCGCTGGTCGCGCGAGAGCTGCGGATGGCAGGCGGTGAAGATCAGCGACAGCCGCTCGTCACCGATGGCGTCGTCGAGCGAGGCCTCGATGGCGGCATGCTCGTCTGCGCGGCCGGTTTCGATATCATGGGTAAGCGAGGCCTCATGCCGCGCCATCATCCGGCGTCGGCGCCAGAGATCGACGGCCCGCCGCTTTGCCGTCGTCATCAGCCATCCGCCCGGGTTGGGCGGGATCCCGGAACCGGGCCATGAGGCCAGCGCAGTCACTAGCGCCTCCTGCGCCAGTTCCTCGGCGAGGCTAAGGTCGCCGACGTGTTTAGCGAGCCCGGCTACCAGCCGGACCCGCTCCATGCGATAGATGCCTTCAATCTCGCGGGCGATGGCTTCGCCCCTGTCAGGCGAAGCCGAACGTGCATGTCCGTCTCGTGTCATGCTTGAAAGTATGGACGCGAGGGCCGCCCGGTCAACCGCGGCGATAGCCTCAGGCATCGACACTCGTGGTGTCGCCGGCTGCGGCAGCCGGATCCATCCAGAAAATCTCCCAGACATGGCCGTCCGGATCCTCCACCGAGCGGCTCCACATGAAGCCGTGATCCTGCGGTGGATTGGGATCGGCGCGCCCGCCGGCGCTGCTCGCCGCCCCCACGACCCGGTCGACATCCGCATGCGCCTCGACGGTCAGCGCCAGCAGCGTCTGGCTCGTCGCCCGGGCATCTGCGATCGGCCGCTTGGTGAAGGTGCCATAATAGTCATGTGTCAGGATCATCACGCCGATCGTGTCGCAGAGCATCATGCAGGCGGCATTCTCGTTGGAGAATTGCGGGTTCCGGGTCGCCCCGAGCGCTTCGTAGAAACGCGTCGAGGCATTAAGATCGGTCACCGGCAAGTTGATGAAGATCATCTTGCTCATGATGTCTCAACCCTTGGTCTTCTGCTGTGCTGCCAGCCCCTCGGCGGCGCGGTCGTGGCTCGCCTGTCCCTCGGGTGTTGCGATCTCGGCAAAATCCTCCATCTCGTAGAACGGCCGGATCTCGATCTCGCTCGGCCCCAGCATCGGGTTCGGGCAACGCTTCACCCAGGCAACGGCCTCGTCCATGTCCTTCACTTCCCAGATCCAGTAGCCGGCGACCAGCTCCCGCGTCTCGGCAAACGGCCCGTCGATCACCCGGCGGTCCGGACCGTCGAAGGCAACTCGCTTGCCCATCTTCGAGGGCTTCAGTCCATCACCGGACAACATGATGCCGGCCTGCACCAGCTCCTCGTTGAACTTGCCCATGTCCTCGAACAGCTTCGGCGGCGGCATGATGCCCTCTTCGCTGTCTTCCGTCGCCTTTACCATGACCATCACACGCATATCTTCACTCCTCTCGTGATCAGGACCGCTTTTGCGATCCTGCTTCCCCAACGAACGAGCTAAACCGATTTCGACACGGCATGCGAAAAAAATCGCACGGAATCGGCAGATCTCATTTCGGAATGTGGATCGTGGCCCGGATATGCTTCAGCGAAGCGACGATCGTGAAGGTCATGATCACCAGCAGCGTCCAGGAACTCCATTTCCCCAGATGCACCGTCGACCAGGCCCCCAGCTGGTTCGGATAGTGCCAGATGGCAAAGAAGGTCGAGATGTTCTCCGCCACCCAGATGAAGAAGCCGATCAGGATAAAGGCAAGCAGCATCGGCATCTGCCGGTCGCGGTCGAAGGGTCGGAAGATCACGGTGGTGCGGGCATAAAGCCCGATCGCGAGTGCTGCCAGATACCAGCGATAATCGCCGATATAGTGGTGGGTGAAGAAGTTGAGATAGATGGAAAGCGCCACGAGGGTCGCCATCCAGTAGGGCGGATGGTGCCGGATCCGCAGATCGAAGAGCCGCCAGGCCTGGATGATGTAGCTGCCGACGGCCGCATACATGAAGCCGGAGAACAGCGGCACGCCGAGGAGCTTGGTATAGGCGAAGTCCTGATAGGACCAGGAGGGATTGGCGCCGGCCGTCTTGAAGGCCTCCAGCACGAAACCGACGACGTGGAAAAGGCAGATCGCCTTCAGCTCGTCCGTGGTCTCGAGCTTGGTCCAGACCATCCAGATCTGGATGGCAAGCGCGATGATCAGGAGCACGTCGTAGCGTGGGATGCCGAAGAGGCCGGCGCGCGGGACCAGAAAGATCGACAGGAAGAACAGCCCGGCAAACAGGCAGGCCCGCGCTTCCTTGATACCGAACAGCAGGAACTCGACTACGAAGCGTTTAAAGCCGGTCAGTTCTGGATGCGGCTGGTGATGAATGAGCCTGTGGTCGAGGGCGCTCAGCAGGTCATTGGGTCTTTCCGCAATTGCCGCCATGCGCCGTCCGCCCTTGCTCTGTGGTCCGTCCCCACCTCACTACCCAGCGGCTCGGGACGAAATCAAGGCATCGACGTCACATCACACGTGCCGAACGCAAGGTCGCCTCCCTAGATCCGCGTGGTCATGTCGATCAACCATTCGGGCGCAAGTTCGAGCAGCCAGACTTCGATGCTCTTGTCGAAGCCGGAAACGACGAGGCCACCGGTGATGACCAGCAGACCGCCCATCAAGGCCTTCCCGGTCTGACCTATGGTCAGCAGGCGGTTCCGCGACCGTGCGAGGGCTTCGCGCGACAGCAGGCCGAGCAGCAGCAGCGGCAGCGCTGCCCCCACACCGAAGGCGACCATGGTCGTGGTGACCTGCAGCAGGTTCTCGCCGCGAGACGCCATCAGCGAGGCAGCGCCAAGCGTCGGTCCGACACAGGGGCTCCAGACGGCACCGAGCAGCAGTCCGACTAGGAACTGACCCTTGAGGCCCGTGTCGTCGAATTGCCCGAAGCGCGCCTGCGACCAGGCGGCGACCGGTCCCGTGGCCGCAGCCACCCGATGTTGAGCCATCGGCGCAATCAGCACTGCACCGAGCAGGATCATGAAGATTCCGGCCACCGTCCGAAAGACGCTGAAGTCGAGGCCAACCGAGAAACCGACCAGCGCCACGAACAGGCCGATGGTCACGAATGACAGCGTCAGCCCTGCTGCGAGCGCCACAGGGCCAAATCGATGACGGTTGATGGCCGTACCCAGCACGATCGGCACCAGCGGCAGCGTGCACGGATTGAGAAGGGACAGGAGGCCTGCGACGAAGGCAAGCAGGCCGCTGCTCAGCATGGCGTTACTGTCCGAGCGTCGATGCGAAGAGCTTTTCGACCGAAGCCGGATTGGTGTCAGCCACGCTGCGACCCGTTTCGCCCGGTCCCTTGAAGGCAATCAATGTCGAGCGGTTTTGCGCCCCGAGATTGCGCATCTCGTCCTTCTGGTTGTCGTAGTCGAGTTTCAGAACGAGCACGTCCTTGTATTCGGCTTTCCCGGCGAGCGAGTCGATGATCTTGGTCTGCGCCCGGCAGGTGCTGCACCAGCTGGCCGTCACATCGATCACGACCGACTTACCGGCCGCCTTCGCGGCTTCGAAGGCAGCTGGTTCGAAGGGCGCAATCTCGATGGCGTTGGCTATTCCGGCCGTGGCCAGCATCACGGCACCGGCAAGAGCCGAACCCCAGGTCTTCCGAAGGCTTTTCATGGTCACTCACCCCTTGAGTTGATTGTCAGGCGTCTTGTCAGGCCCGTGTCGGCGCTATCCGCTTCGCTCGCCGCCGCTCCATGATCTTCGGCCGCACCAACCGGTATCCGAGAAGCAGGATCGTCACGACGATGTAGAAGGCTGCCTCCGGATCGAGAACCTTCAGCGAAAGCGCATAGTGCAAGATCGCGACGATCAGGATGGGATAGGTCAGCTTGTGCAGCCGGTTCCAGCGTGGCCCCAGCCGGCGGATCGACCACTGGTTGGAGGTCAAGGCCAGCGGGATGAGCATCAGGATCCCGGCCATGCCGAGCATGATGTAGGGCCGCTTCAGCAGATCGCCGGCGATCGACGACAGGATAAGGCCGCGATCCAGCGTCAGATAAACCGCGAAATGCGCCAGCACATAGTAGAAGGCAAGCAGACCGAGCGCACGCCGATAGGCAATCAGGTTGATGCCGAACAGGTCACGCAACGGTGTCACGGCAAGCCCAAGACACAGAAACCGGAACGCCCAGAGCCCCAGCAGATGCTCGAAGGCCCGGACGGGATCGGCGCCCAGGCCGCCGAAGATCCCGAGATAGAAGGCGTAGAGGCCGGGCAGGAGCCCGACCGCATAGAGCGCCCAGATCGAGGCCGGTTTGTAGCGGGCGGGCAGGGCAGGGAGTGCGAGCGCGGCCATCAGTAGAACTTCGTCAGATCCATGCCGTCATAAAGGCTGGCGACCTCGTCGGCATAGCCGTTGAACGGCAGGGTATCGATGCGCGCGCCGCCGAAAAGGCCGTCGGCCTCGCCGATCCGTCGCTCGGTCGCCTGGCTCCAGCGCGGATGATCGACCGCCGGATTGACGTTGGCGTAAAACCCATATTCCGACGGCTGCAGCTTGTTCCAGGTGGACGGCGGCTCCTGCTCGGTAAGCGTGATCTTGACGATCGACTTGATGCCCTTGAAGCCATATTTCCACGGCACGACCAGTCGGATCGGTGCGCCGTTCTGGTTTGGCAGCGTCTCGCCGTAAAGCCCGGTCGCGAGGATCGCCAGCGGATGGCGCGCCTCGTCGAGCCTCAGTCCCTCGACATAGGGCCATTCCAGCGCCTGGAAGAGCCCCGACTGTCCGGTCATTTCCTCCGGCCTGACCAGCGTCTCGAAGGCGACATACTTCGCAGACCCCAGCGGCTCCACCCGATCGAGCAGTGCCGATATCGGGAAGCCGATCCATGGGATGACCATCGACCATGCCTCGACGCAGCGCATCCGGTAGACGCGCTCCTCCATCGGGATTTCCTTCATGATCGTCTCGATATCGATGACCTGCGGCTTCGCAACCAGGCCCCCCACTTCAATGGTCCAGGGGCGAGTCGTAAGGGCTCCTGCGTTTCTCGCCGGATCCTCCTTGCTCGTGCCGAACTCATAGAAGTTGTTGTAGGTGGTCACATCTTCCTTCGAGGTCAGCTTCTCATCGAGCTTGTAGATGCTGGGTTTTGCCGCAAGCGGTGCGGCGAGCGCCGGTGCGCCAAGGCCAGCGGCAGCGATCCCGCCGGCAGCCACGCCCATGAACTCCCGTCGCCTCAGATAGAGCGACTTCGGGGTGATTTCGGAGCTGGAAATCTTCAAGGGGCGGTAGCGGGACATGGCAGACCTCTTCGAGCACTCTTCGTCTCATGACATAGGAGACGCAGCGCAGGAGAACAGAGTTTCATGTCCTCGAAAAGAAGCAAGACAGGAACAATTTCGTGTAGGTCCGTTATGCACGCAGGCTGTAAGATTTTGCCGTCTGCGCCGACAGGCCCTAGCCGCACCAGTTGAGCTTGTGGCCTTCCCAGCGATGAGCAAGCCCCCGCGCGATCAGGGCATCGCCGACCGAGCGCCCATCCTGAAGGACGACCCGAAGCTTGCGGCCATACTGATCCGTGTCGCGGCGCTCTCGTCGCTCCATGATCAGCCCGGTGGCATTCAGCGCATCCAGCAGAAGTGCGGAAAATCCGCGGCCGCCAAAGGGCGGCTGAA
>JAIXSF010000267.1 GCA_027484835.1 Rhizobiaceae bacterium
ACATGACCCGCGCGGGTTCCTTCGTCCTGCAGGATGACGGCACGCTCAAGAACACCGCAGGCTACACGCTGCAGGGCTACGAATACGATTCCACGGCTGATCCGACCATCGTCGTGAACGGCTTCGATGGACTTGAGGACGTCGATTTGTCCGGTTCGGGCATCTCTGCAGTCGCCTCGACGACCGGTACCCTTAACGTCAACCTGCCCAACGGTGCGGAAGACGGTTTTGTGCAGACGACCTCTCTGAAGGTCTTCGACAGCCAGGGTTCCAGCCGCCTGATTGAATTTACCTACACGAAAGTCACCGACAACGAGTGGTCGGTAGAAGCAACCGGCCCGGGCGTTCCGGCCGCGGTGCTCGGCGTAACCAGCCTCTTCTTCACCACGGACGGCCAGCTTGATACGGCCTTGAGCCCGACGCCCCTCACGCTGCAGACCTTCGATATCGATGGTGCAGTGGTGCCGGATATCACCTTGGAAATCGGCGACACGACGCAGCTTGCGTCTGCCTTCTCCGTCGAGGAGGGCAAGGTCAACGGTAACGCTGCCTCGAAGGTCAAGGGCTACGAGATCGACGACAAGGGTGTCGTCTCGATCGCCTACGAAAACGGCGACCTGGTGCCGAAGTTCCGCGTCGCTCTCGCAAGCGTCCAGAGCCCGGACAACCTCAATCCGGTGGCCGGCAACATGTACACCCAGTCGAACGATTCCGGTGTCGTCATCCTCGGTTATGCCGGCTCCAGCGGCTTTGGCACGATCCTGTCCGGCGCTCTTGAAGACTCCAACGTGGACGTCGCTGAAGAGCTGACCGCCATGATCGAGTCCCAGCGGAATTACACCGCGAACTCCAAGGTATTCCAGACCGGCTCCGAACTGATGGAAGTCCTGGTCAACCTGAAGAGATAACCGAAAGAGTAGGTTAGTCCCATGTCGCTTGCATCGTCGCTCAATACGGCCAGCTCCATCTTCAGGAACACGGCGCAGCAGTCGTCGGTGATCTCCACCAACATCGCGAACACCGGCAACGAAAACTATGTTCGCCGCGATGCTGTGGTGACGCAGACGGTTTATGGCGCAACGATGGTGCAGAACGAGCGGTCGCAGCAGATGGCTCTGCTGCGACAGATGGCATCCTCGACATCCCAGCAGAGCGCGCAGTCGACCCTGCTGGACGGGCTGACGACGCTCTCCGATGCACTCGGCGGCAACGACTACGAGCTTTCGCCCTCTGCCTATCTGGCAAATCTGCAAAGCAGTCTGCAGTCCTTTGCGGCCTCTCCCGGCGAATACGCGCTCGCTTCGACCGTGGTCACCGATGCCATCGACGTCGTGAATTCGCTGAACAATGCGACAACCACGACGCAGGAACTCCGCGAAGACACCGACGCTCAGATGTTCGAACAGGTGGAGTCGCTGAACAAGCTTCTCGCCGAGTTCAAGATCGTCAACGATACGGTTGTCCGGCAGACCGCGACCGGCGGCAATGCGGACGACTATCTCGACCGTCGCGATACGCTGCTCAAGGACATTTCCAAGATCGTCGGTGTGTCCGTCAACATGCGCGATAACAGCGACATGGTGCTCTACACCTACGATGGCACCACGCTGTTCGAAACGGACCCGCGCGAAGTCAGCTTCGTCCGTACCTACACCTACGATTCGACCGTTACCGGCAATGCGATCTATATCGATGGCACGGCGGTTCGCGCCGGCATCGGTGGCAATACGGACGGGCAGGGGTCCTTGGCTTCGCTGGTTCAGATCCGTGATGTGATCGCACCGACTTTCCAGACGCAGCTCGACGAAATCGCCCGCGGCCTGATCGAGACCTTCCAGGAGTTCGATACCGGCGGCGGCGGCGAGCTGCCCGGCCTGTTCACTTGGCCGACCGGCACGATACCGCCGACCGGAACGGTTGAACCGGGTCTTGCGGCGCTCATCCGGGTCAACCCGGCCGTACGCTCCGATCAGGGCGGCGATCCGATGCTGATCCGCGACGGTGGCATCAACGGCGCTGCCTATGTGCAGAACACTGCAAATTCGTCGGGCTTCACCGATCTTATCAATTCCTACGTGGATGAGCTGGCGGCAAACCGCAGTTTCTCGGCCGACGCCGACCTGAAAACCGATGCCAGCGTGCTGTCCTTTGCCAGCAACTCCATCGGCTGGCTGGAAGAGCTGCGCTCGAACGCGACGACGGCAAACGAAAACAAGCAGGCGCTCTATGAGCGGACCTTCCAGACCTATTCTTCGAAGACGGCAGTCAGCCTCGATGAAGAACTCTCGCTGCTGCTCGATGTTGAGCAGTCCTACAAGGCTGCAGCCAAACTCGTCTCCACCGTGGACGAAATGCTGAAGGCCGTTCTCGAAATGGCGGGGTAATCCCTGATGTCGACAGCCAGCGTTTCTAACCTCTCGACGCAGACTTCGATGCGCCTGACGATCCGGCAGGCGCAGAACGAACTCCTGAAGTCGCAGCAGGAGGTCAGCACCGGTTTCTTCGCGGACATCGGCGCCGAGCTCGGCAGCAAGACATCGACGGTTGTCGATCTCAATCGGGAAAGCCTTCGGCTGAACTCGATGATCAGCAACAACTCCATCGCCACGCAGCGTCTCTCGGCTTCCCAGGAAGCTTTGAAGCAGATCGCCACGGCCGCAGAAGAGATGAACAACGCGCTGATCACCATCTCCGGGTCGTCGAACAGCGATACGATCCAGACCACGATCATGACGGTGAAGAACTCGCTGTCCACGATGACCAGCATGGCCAATCAGTCGGCCAATGGCGAATTCCTGTTCGCCGGCATCAACACCGATGTCCAGCCGGTTGTCGAATATACCGATACGTCCCCGGCCAAGGCGGCCTTCGACGCGGCCTTTACCGGCTACTTCGGCTTTGCGCCGACCGATACGGCAAACACGGCAACGATCGTGGCAAGTGGCGGTGCGCCGAGCATGGAGGATTTCATCTCCTCCACTCTGGAGCCGATGTTCACCGGACCTGACTGGAACACCAACTGGTCGAGCGCCACGGACCAGGCGATGACGAGCCGGATCACGCAGTCGGAAACGGTCCAGACCTCGGCATCCGCCAACGAGGACGGCTTTCGCTACTTCGCTCTGGCTGCCATCGTCACCGGCGAACTGATGACCATCGGCGCACCCGCAAATGCCGTGACCGTCGCGATCAACGCTGCCATCGATTACACCGGCCGCGCGATCACGGGCATCAACTCCACCCGTTCCGAATTGGGTCTTTCCCAGAACCGCGTTGAGAAGGCGGATGCCTCGCTCAAGGTTCAGGTGGATATTATCGAGACGAGTCTGTCGAGCAAGATTGAAGTAGATGCGTACGAAGCTTCGACTCGCGTTAACTCTCTGCTGTCCATGGTGGAAGCATCTTACACGCTGACGGCCAAGATCCAGGCGTTGAGCCTTGTAAACTACCTTTGATGAGCAAAGGGTGAAATGAAACTGAAGGGCAACTGAATGTACCAGTTCTCATATGCCGAAATCATGGAAGATGGCGTCGCTGACGCCAAGGATCGCGAACGGCAGGCCCTTGACCGTTGCATCCAGCTTCTGAGCGCGGCGCGGGAAAAGAAGGGGTATTCCCGCGAAGCCATCGAGGCGCTGTTCTATACTCGCCGGGTCTGGGTCCGGTTGATCGAAGATCTGCAAAACCCGGAGAACCAGTTGGGCGACGAGGTGCGCGCCAACCTGATTTCCATCGCCATCTGGATATTGAAAGAATGTGACCGGATCCGCAAACGCGAGTCCGAGAACTTCCAGGGCATTATCGACGTGACAACCATCATCAGGGATGGACTTAAATGAAGAGCACTTTGCGCATCTCGCTCAAGTCGGGCGAACGTATTTTCATCAATGGAGCGGTTCTGCGCGTCGACCGCAAGGTTGCCCTCGAGTTCCTGAATGATGTGACTTTCCTGCTGGAGAACCACGTACTTCAGCCGGATCAGGCCACCACTCCGCTGCGTCAGCTCTATTTCATCGCCCAGATGATGCTGATCAATCCGGAAGGCAAGGATCAGTCGCTGGCGATGTTCCGCAAGTCCGTCATCATGCTGCTGTCCTGCTTCGAAAACGAGGAAATCCTCGCCGAGCTGAAGCGCATTGACGGCATGGTTTCGTCCGGCCGCGCGTTCGATGCCCTGAAAGCCATTCGCCAGCTCTATCCGATCGAGGACCGTATCCTGAATAACCAGGAAATGGCACCGGCAACGATCGAACAGATCCGCAAGGAGATTGCACCATGGCGGTAGACGCAACGGCTGCAGCCACAGCGGCCACCAAAACGTCGACCACAGCCGCGTCAAACAGCACGGCGTCCCAGGCAAAAGCCAAGGCGTCCCTGGATTACGACAGCTTCCTGAAGCTCCTCATCGCCCAGATGAAGAACCAGGATCCAACCAATCCGATGGATGCCACGGAACAGATCTCGCAGCTTGCGACCTTCTCGCAGGTCGAGCAGACGATCCAGACCAACACGAATCTCGAGACCCTGATCACCGGCAACGCGTTGAACAACGCCTCGTCCTACATCGGCAAGACGATCACCAGCGCCGACGAAAAGACCAGCGGTGTCATCGCCTCGGTCCGGGTTTACAGCGATACGATGGTCGCGACGACCACGGATGGCAAGGAAATACCGATCGGCGTCGGCGTTCGTGTCGGCACCAAGCCGGCGACCGGGACGACCGGTTCCTGATGTGATAGGCCTTTCGGAGTGGAGGGCATGATTCGCCGCTCCGAAAGGATACCGTCTCATGAATGAGGCAGACGCTCTCGATATTCTGCAGGCCGCCATCTGGACGATCATCATCGCGTCGGGCCCCGCAGTTGCCGCCGGCATGGTGGTCGGCATCGTGATTGCGCTGATCCAGGCCCTCACTCAGGTCCAGGAAATGACGCTCACCTTCGTGCCGAAGATCCTCGCGATCATGATCACGATCGGTATCTCCGCCCCCTTCGTCGGCGCCCAGATCAATCTCTTCACGACGCTCGTGTTCTCACGAATACAATCCGGATTCTAGCGACGTCGGCGCTGACACCCTCGCGCAAGCTTCGACGCTTATCTCTCTTGGGCAGACTGCCGGAAGCATGGTCTTTCGGATGACTTCTCATGAAGAGATGGACTGGACATGGCGCAACCTCCTGCACTCGCAATACCGAAGGTAAGTCCGAACGGACGCGACATCGGCTTCGCAATCGGGATCGTGATGATCCTGTGCATCTTGTTCCTGCCGATCCCGCCATTCCTTATCGATATCGGCCTGGCTTTCTCGATCGCACTCTCCGTTCTGATCCTGATGGTCGCCCTCTGGATCCAGCGCCCGCTCGATTTCTCGTCGTTCCCGACGATCCTGCTGATCGCAACCATGATCCGTCTCTCGCTCAATATTGCGACGACGCGCGTCATCCTCACGCACGGACACCAGGGACACGACGCCGCCGGTGGGGTCATCGCCGGCTTCTCCAACCTCGTGATGGGCGGCGACTTCGTCATCGGCTTGATCGTCTTCCTCATCCTGATCACGGTCAACTTCATCGTCATCACCAAGGGTGCCACCCGTATCGCGGAAGTCGGCGCCCGCTTCACCCTCGATGCCATCCCCGGCAAGCAGATGTCGATCGATGCCGACCTGTCGGCTGGCATCATTGACGAGAAGGAAGCCCAGCACCGGCGCCGGGAACTGGAGCAGGAAAGCTCGTTCTTCGGTGCCATGGACGGTGCGTCCAAGTTCGTTCGCGGTGACGCGATCGCCGGTCTCATCATCACCGCCATCAACGTTGTTGGTGGCATCATCATCGGCTACTTCCGCCACGGCATGGAACTCGGCGAAGCAGCCGACGTTTTCGTCAAGCTCTCCGTCGGTGACGGTATCGTCTCCCAGGTTCCGGCCCTCATCGTCTCGCTGGCCGCAGGCCTTCTGGTCTCGCGCGGCGGCACGCCGGGCTCCACGGACCAGGCCGTCGTCAATCAGCTGAGTGGCTATCCGCGCGCCCTGTCCGTGGCGGCCGGCCTGATGGGTTCCCTTGCCATCGTGCCGGGTCTTCCCTTCATTCCCTTCGTCGCCCTCGGCGGCTTGATGGCATTTGGCGCCTGGTTCATCCCCCGCCAGCTCGAGGCCGAAAACCAGCTCAAGCGCGAGCAGGAAGAAAAGAAGGTCATTCAGAACAAGGAAGCCGAAAAGGACTCGGTGAAATCGGTTCTCAAGACCTCGGAAATCGAACTGGCGCTTGGCAAGCTTGTCTCCACGCGTCTTCTCGGTGCACACCAGGAACTCGCCTTCCGCGTCGGCAAGATGCGCAAGAAGTTCGCCAGCCAGTACGGTTTCGTGGTTCCGGAAATCAAGGTCACCGACGACATCGCCATCCCGGAAAAGGCCTACCAGATCCGCATCCACGGCACGACGGTCGCTTCGAACAATCTGCGCGTCGGCGAAGTCCTCGTCGTCACAGGCTCCGGCCGCAAGCCGAATGTGCCGGGCGACGATATTCGCGAACCCGCCTTCGGCATGCCGGCGGTCTCGGTGCTCGAGACCTTCACCGAAGAGCTGAAGCGCGAGGGCTTCCACCCGATCGATAACGTCTCGGTCGTCCTCACCCATGTCTCGGAAGTCATCCGCAACAACCTGCCGCAGCTTCTGTCCTACAAGGACGTGAAGGTGCTGATCGATCGACTGGACCCCGAATACAAGAAGCTTGCGGACGAGATCTGCTCGTCGCACATGTCCTACTCGGGCCTGCAGGCCGTCTTGAAGCTGCTGCTGGCCGAACGCGTCTCGATCCGCAACCTGCATCTGATCCTGGAAGCAGTCGCAGAACTGGCGCCGCATGTTCGCAAGACCGAGCAGATCGTCGAACACGTCCGTGTCCGCATGGCCCAGCAGCTCTGCGGCGACCTCACCGACAACGGCGTCCTGCGTGTCCTGCGCCTCGGCTCTAAGTGGGATCTTGTCTTCCACCAGGCGCTCAAACGCGACGCCAAGGGTGAAATCGTCGAATTCGACATCGACCCACGCAGCCTGGAAGAGTTTTCCGAGCAGGCGAGCCAGGTTATCCGTGAATTCATGGACCGCGGCCTGCCCTTCGTTCTTGTCACGTCGCCCGAAACGCGGTCCTATGTGCGCATGATCATCGAACGACTCTTTGCCACCCTGCCGGTTCTCTCCCATGTGGAACTGGCCAAGGGCATCGAGATCAAGATTTTGGGCTCCATTTCATGATTGCTGACCCGCAGGGGACTGTGCTGGTGCTGTTTGCGATTTTCTGTCGCATCGGCGCCTGCATCATGACCCTGCCGGGTTTCTCCTCTGCCCGGATCTCGATGACAATCCGGTTCTTCCTCGCCTTCTCCGTCTCCATGGCGATGACGCCGCTGCTCTTCGACACGATCTATCCGCGGGTCGCAGGGGGAGGGTCAAACCTTGTCGTCGTGATCGTCGCCGAACTGCTGATCGGCATGATGTACGGCCTGGTGCCGCGGCTTTATGTGCTTGGGCTGCAATTTGCCGGCTCGGCGATTTCGATGGCGATCGGTCTGAACACGCCGGGCTCGGCGGACGTTCTCGAAGACACGCCCGAAAACCAGATGACCAACCTCATCTCCTTCGGCGGCTTGCTGGTGCTGTTCATGCTCGATTTCCATCATGTGGTGTTTCGGGCATTGATCGATTCCTACGAGGTCATGCCCTTGGGCGGCATGCCCGACAGCCAGAAGATGCTGATCACGCTGACGGATACCTTGTCCCAGACCTTCATGCTCATGCTGAGGCTCGCGAGCCCCTTCCTGATCTTCGGCCTGATGTTCAACTTTGCGGTGGGCCTGGTGAACAAGCTCGCTCCGCAGGTGCCGGTGTTCTACATCTCCACGCCCTATCTGCTGTTGGGTGGTCTGGTGCTGGTTTATTTCACCATTGCTGCCATGGTCATGCAGTTTGGCCAGTACTTCCCGATGATCTTCAATTTCTGACGAGGACGACCGTGGGACCCCAGAAGAAATCCGACAAGCTCAAGCGTCTGGTCGCCGTCCAGCGACATATGGAACGCATGGCGGAAAGCGATCTCGGCATCACCGCCCAGCGCATCGAGGAGAACAGCCGCTCGATGGACAACGTCATGGAGGCAATCGGCTCGCTCGATCCCCTGCATCGCCTGTTCGCGCAGAACTATGCCGATCGCTTCGATCGCCTGTCGAATACCGACAAGCAGTTGCATGGCCTCCAGCAGGTTCAGGAAATGAAGCTGATGCGCGAGCGCGCCAAGGGTGACCGGCTGGAAGAAAACATGAAGGAAGCCCGCGACCACGAAGAGCGGGAGCGCGACGACGATGCCATCTACGACTTGATAGACATCAAGTTCGCCACACCAGCCTCCAGCAAGCTTCAGGAGTGATAGTCGCCTCGAACACAAATCGAGGATGTCACCGTGGCCATTTCTCCTCCGAGCGATCTGGTGTTGGACGTTGTCCGCGCCGCGGATCCGGCACAAGTCGCAGCCGCCCAGGAACAGTTGAAAATCAACCGCGCTAACTTCATGGCGACCAGCCTCGCCGAGAAGGGTGCCGGTTTCGGTGCAACCGTCGACATCCTGAACCGGACAGCCAATGCCGCGCGCCTTGAGGCGACCGCTGAAAAGACCGAGGACGTCGGCAAGCCACCGAAGATCTACCGCGATTTCGAAGCCGTTTACCTCACCAATTTCGTCCAGAGCATGCTCCCGGACGAGAGTGAGGAAGTCTATGGCAAGGGCAATGCCGGCGAGATGTGGAAGAGCATGATGGCCGAACAGCTCGGCTCGACCATGGCTGAAGCCGGTGGCGTCGGTATCGCTCAGCAGATGTATGATGAAGCCCTTCAGCGTGTTCGCGGTGAAGAGAGCGTCAATGCCGCCGTCAATGAGACCGATCGCGGGCTGGCCATGAGCTGGGTAACCGACCTTGAGCGCCGCACGCTCGGCGCCGGCGCTGACAGCAAGAACTGATTGATTTGCGAAAGACAGGAAAAGATTTCATGGAAGTTGTTTCGAGCGAATATCGGGTCAAGACGGTTCTGAGCCGTCTGGAGCGCATCATCGACAACGAAAACGAACGGATCGGCAAGGATCCGGAGTTCGACTTCAAGGTTTCCAACGCGCACAAGAGCCGTTGCCTTTACGAGCTTACGATGTTGTTCCGCGATACCGATCCGCGCGAATTCGCCGTCAATTACGTCGAACAGCTCCACGTCCTCAAGGAGAAGCTCGCCCTCAACGCCCGTCGCGTCGAGGCACATCTCTCCGCCGTTCGCGCCGTCGCTGATCTCCTGAAGAACGCTGTCCGCGACGCCGACGGAGACGGCACCTACTCGCAGGAACAGTTCCAGTTCAGCGAGTTCTGATGGGCAAGATACTCGGAATCGGCCTTTGGGTCTGTATCGTCACGCTGGGAGCCGTCTACGGCTCGATCTACCTGGCGACAGCCCCTGCCGGCCCGAGCGAGGAAGAAACCAAGAAGGCGTCCTTGGAGTTGATCCGGGGCGAGCCGATCACGGTTCCGGTGATCGGCAATGGCGACGTCACCGGCTACTTCCTCACCCGCATCTCCTTCATGATGGACAAGGAAAAGGTCAAGGGCCAGACCTTGCCGACGACCGAACTGATGACCGACCAGCTCTTCACGCTGCTCGTTGGCAACAAGATGGTCGACATCGGCAATATCCCCGCCTTCGACGTCAACGGCTTCCGTGACAAGATCAAGACGGAAATGAACGCCCGGCTGGGTGAGGGCATGGTCGATCAGGTTCTGATCGAACAGCTCGACTACGTTTCCAAGGAAGCAGCACGCAAGGCAGCCGATGGCGGCTCCGGACCAATGGATATGACCACCGTCGTCGAAGGCGAAAAGGTCGAAGAAGCGCCGGCTTCATCAGGCCACTGACCCCATCCGGTCGCGCCTCGCGATCGAGATGGTAAACGATGGATTTACCGTACCACGAAGATTGAAGCGCCGCTCTTTACCCGAATTTCAGGGGTGCCTGTTAGGGTCCGGGACATTGATATCCGGGGCCCTCCATGCCAGCTCAGTCGTCCTTAGCCTTGAAAAAAACGGCCGACATGGCCCCCGCCGGTGCAGCCGAACAACCGCCCGCGCGCGTTTTGCCGATCATGGGCATTCCGGTGCACGATCTTGACTGGAGCCAGGCGCTCCTGATGCTCGAGGAGAAGCTGGTCTCGTCTGACACGTTCACGCATATCGCCTTCCTCAATGCCAACAATGCCAATGTCATGGCCCGCGACCCCGACTACCGCGACGTGCTTGGCCGCTCTTTGGTCCTGCCGGACGGGATCGGCGTTGATATCGCCGCGCACTTCCTGAACGGCGGCCGCTTCACCGCAAACCTGAACGGGACCGACTTCGTACCGGCAGCGCTCAGCTTCATCACGAGGCCGCTGCGTGTCGGCCTGCTCGGCGCGACGTCCGAGGTACTCCAGGCCGCGGCCATGAACTTCCGCAAGCACACGCCCTGGCATGAATTCTTCGAGATCTCCGATGGGTATTTCGACCGTGCCGATCCCGCGCTGATCTTGAAGCGGATTGAGACTGCGCGCATCGATCTGCTTCTGGTCGCGATGGGCACGCCTCTGCAGGAAAAGTGGGTCGACAAGCACCTGTCCGCCAACCACGCCCGCGTCGTGATCAGCGTCGGCGCACTTCTCGACTTCGTCTCCGGTCGTGTGGCACGTGCTCCGGGCTGGGTTCGCCAGATGCGATCCGAGTGGCTTTACCGGCTCTGGCTTGAACCCTCCCGTCTCTGGCGCCGTTATGTGCTCGGCATTCCCGTCTTTCTCGCTCACGTTCTGCATCATCGGCTGCGCGTGCCCCGCCAACCGCAGGCATGACGCAAAAGCTGCGAATTCCTGCCTTGCAATATGCCGCAATTTGACAGCATAGGACGGCGACAGGCAAATGGCGCCTCCGTGTTGGCGTTAGCTTGCTGCGAGTTGAAGACGGGGATTGAGCACAGTGACGACGGTAATCGATGGAAAGGCAGCTGCCGCTTCGGTGATCGAAGCGGTAACCTCAGCGGCGACCAAACTGGAGGGCTCCGGCCATCGCAAGCCCGGTCTCGCGGTGGTCATCGTCGGCGATGATCCGGCAAGCCACGCCTATGTCGGCGCAAAGAGCCGCATGGCCAAGCAGTGCGGCTTCAACTCGATCCAGCACACATTGCCCGAGGACACCTCTCAAGCTGACCTGATGGCGCTGGTCGCCTCCCTCAATGCCGATCCCGATATCGACGGCATCCTCGTGCAGCTGCCGCTTCCCAAGCATCTCGACAGCGAACCGGTCATCCAGTTGATCCTGCCGGAAAAGGATGTCGACGGTCTGCATATCGTCAATGCCGGCAAACTGGCGACGGGCGATCTGAAGACGGGGCTGCTTTCCTGCACGCCGGCCGGCGCCATGATCCTGGTGCGCCAGATCCACGGCAAGGACCTGTCGGGTCTCAACGCGCTGGTCATCGGCCGCTCCAACCTCTTCGGCAAGCCGATGGCGCAACTGCTGCTGAATGCCAATGCCACCGTCACCATCGGCCATTCGAGGAGCCGCGACCTGCCCGAACTCGCCCGTCAGGCGGACATTCTGGTGGCGGCCGTCGGCCGCGCCGAAATGGTGAAAGCTGACTGGTTGAAGCCCGGCGCCACCGTCATCGATGTCGGCATCAACCGGGTGGCCGCACCCGAAAAGGGCGAGGGCAAGTTCAAGCTGGTCGGCGACGTTGCCTTTGCCGAGTGCAAGCCGGTCGCCAAGGCGATCTCGCCGGTCCCGGGTGGCGTTGGCCCGATGACGATCGCCATGCTGATGGCCAACACCGTCATCGCAGCCCATCGCCGCGCAGGTGTGGCTGCGCCGAGCTTCTGACGGCGCCCAATGTACCCCTGACCTCGATCAGGCCGGCGCCGGCCCGGTCGAGGCCCGGACCACCAGTTCCACCTTCCACAATTCCTGCTCCGGCGGGGCCGGTTCGCTCTGGTTGATCATCGCGATCAACCGTTCACCGATCCGTTTGCCGGCGGCGCGCAGCGAAGACCGTGTCGTGGTGAGCGGGATCGAGAAGTTCTCTGGCTTCAGCAGCGGCAGTTCGTCGTCGTGGGCAATCAGCGAGACGTCGACCCCGAGCTTGAGGCCGAACTCGTTCATGGCGCGCACGGCGCCGAGCGCAAGCACGGTACTGGCGCACAGCACCGCCGTCGGCCGATCGGGCAGGGCCAGGATCTCCTTCATCCCGCGATAACCCTGCTCGTCGCCCATGAAGCTGTGCCGTGTGTGGCGCGGATCGAGCAGCAGCCCCTTTTCGGCCAGCGCCTTCTCGGTCCCGAGCCGCCTACGATGGGCGAAGTCCAGGTCGCCTTGGCCATTCAGGAGCGCAATCCGCTTGTGCCCCAGCTGCAGGAGGAAGCGGGTCGCATCGTAAAAGGCGCCCTCATTGTCGACATCGAGGAAGGGATAGTCGAGGTCGAGCCCGAAGGAGCGTCCATGGACGATGAAGGGCAGGGAGAGCGACTTCGCCATCGCAATGCGCGGGTCTTTCTCTCGCACATAAGCGAGATAGTAGCCGTCGACACTGCCGCTCGAGACCAGCCAGCGGATCGCTTCTTCCTCGTCTTCGGCCTTGGACGGCATGATCACGAAATGGAAGTCATGCACGATTGATGCCTCGGCAAGACCGCTCTGGAACTCGGCAAAGTGCATGTCGGAGCTATGATCCGGCGAGATCGGCATGATCAGCCCGATCGATCCGGCCTTGCCGGTTGCCAAACGCTGGGCCGCCCGGTTCGGGCGATAACCGGTTTCCTTCGCAGCCTTCATCACCCGCTGGCGGGTTTCCTCATTGACCTCGGGATAACCGTTGAGCGCCCGGCTGATCGTCGTTTGCGACAGCCCGAGTATTTGCGACAGTTCTTTCAGATTCACCGCGGAATTCCTCTCCTCGCCAGGTCGTCAGCCTCCCCTGCCGCCGACCAAAGCGCTTCGAATATTGCGCAGAGGCATGCTTCGCGACAAGCGAAATCTGACTGCCGTACGTGCATTTGACTGCAATGGGGCAGGCCCTTGCTCTGAATTGCGGCAGAACCAGAAAAGCCCTTGACTCGGGATGGAACCCAATGTGATGAAATAGGGGCCAAAGCGCTTTGAGGAAAATGCGCTTACCAAGGACGTTTGGCCGTCCGATGTGATGGGAGGTATATCACATGAAGAAAATGTTTCTGATGACCGTGGCTGCTGCCGCGCTCGTGGCCGGCTCGGTCAGCGCTCAGGAGTTGAAGTTCAAGCCGGGTGAGGACGCGAAGTTCAGCTGGTCGACCTACGAAGAGTTCAAGGCCGCGCATGGCGACCTCAAGGGCCAGACCCTGAAGATCTTCGGACCGTGGCGCGGCGATGACCAAGTTCTGGTCGAGTCCATGCTCGCCTATTTCGAAGATGCGACGGGCGTTGACGTCAGCTACTCGTCTTCGGAAAACTACGAGCAGCAGATCGTTATCGACACGCAGGCCGGCAGCCCGCCGGATATCGCTGTTCTGCCGCAGCCGGGTCTGCTCGCCGACCTCGCATCCAAGGGTTTCCTCGTTCCGCTCGGCACGGAATCGGCCGATTGGATGAAGACCAACTATGCCGCCGGCGATAGCTGGGTCAGCCTCGGCACCTACAAGGACAAGGCTGGCGCCGAACAGTTCTTCGCCTTCCCTTACAAGGCCGACCTGAAGTCGCTCGTCTGGTACTCGCCGGAAAACTTCGAAGATGCCGGCTATGAAGTTCCCAAGACCATGGAAGAGCTCAAGGCTCTGACCGAGAAGATCGTCGCTGACGGCGGCACGCCGTGGTGCATCGGTCTCGGTTCGGGCGGTGCAACCGGCTGGCCGGCGACTGACTGG
>JAIXSF010000461.1 GCA_027484835.1 Rhizobiaceae bacterium
CCCGGGCCGCCTTTTACTTTTCTCCATACTTTGGCCGAACTTGGTTGCTTTTTGCAGGCAATTGGGAAAACTCCTGTCGGCGCTGGTTCGGCGCAATTCGTCGCGAAAACAGGAAGAAGGAACATGAACAAACTTGTGATGGCCGCTCTGCTTGCGACGGCCTCGCTGACGGGACTGAGCGGAACTGCAAACGCATTCCAGCTGTTTCCAAACGTCGAGCTCGGCCGAAAACCTGCGCCCGTACAAACGCCGAAGGCCGAAGTCCAGCTCGCTCAGGCGACGGATCCGACCTTGCGTGTTCAGCAGCTTGAAGAAGAGATTCGCGCCCTCAACGGCCGGATCGAGGAAATGAGCTTCCAGCTTCTGCAGATGCAGGAAGCCATCCGCAAGCAGCAGGAAGACAATGAATTCCGCTTCCAGGATCTCGAAAAGAAGAGCGGCTCGCTGACCCGTCCGGCCACCGGCGGAAGCGAGCAGGATTCGGTCGCAGAGATCATCACCGAAACTCCGGACGTCGGCGCTACAGCCGACGCTTCCGGGACCACTCAGGCCCCCGGCACGGCGCCGGGCGAGCAGACGCTTGGCTCGATTGCTCTGGACGATAGCGGAATGCCCGTCACCGCCACTCTCAACGAAGGCGCGGTCGACAACGGCTCGGGTGCCCTGCCCGGCGTCGACACCGGCGTGACGGCTCCGTCGACAGCAGGCCAGGCCGCGCCGCAGCAGACCGCCTCGCTCGGCTCGGAGGGTGACGTCTACCAGGTGGCTTACGCCCACGTCCTCTCTGGCGACTACACGTTGGCTGAAAGCGAATTCCGCGATTTCATCGCCGCCTATCCGAGCAGCGCGAAGATTGCCGACGCACATTTCTGGCTCGGCGAAGCACTTTATTCCCAGGGCAACTACAACGAGGCGGCCAAGACCTTCCTCAATGCCCACCAGACCTACAACACCTCGCCGAAGGCACCCGAAATGCTGCTGAAGCTCGGCATGTCGCTGGCTGCCCTCGACAATACCGAGACGGCCTGCGCAACGCTGCGCGAAGTGTCGAAGCGCTATCCCAAGGCTTCCCGCGCCGTCGTTTCCAAGGTCGCGAGTGAGCAGAAGCGCCTCAGCTGCTGATGGCTGCCCCGCTCGCGGCAGCTTCGCTCCTGCCCGAACTCTCGCCCAATGCGGCGATCCATCAATTTCTCCAGGATCTCAAACGCCCCCAGCGCCTTCTGATCGCCGTTTCAGGCGGAAGTGATTCCCTGGGACTTCTCCTGTCCCTGAAGTCCGCGCTGGATGCACACTCCTTTCCCCATACACATTCGGTCGTCGCAGCAACGGTTGACCATGGCTTGAGACCCGCCGCCGCCGAGGAAGCACAGCAGGTGTCGGCAATTTGCGAAGCGCTGAAGATCCCGCATCGCGTGATGCGCTGGACCGGTGAAAAGCCGCAGACGGGCCTTTCCGCCGCCGCCCGGCTTGCGAGATACGGGCTGCTTTCTGACGCCGCAAAAAGCTTCGGTGCTGACGCCATCGTCACCGGCCATACACTGGACGACCAGATCGAGACCGTTGCCATGCGGGCCAAACGTTCGGCTGACGACGGCCTGGGTATGGCGGGCATGGCCGCAGCGACGCTCCATGCCCGCAAGCACTGGATCCTGCGTCCGTTTCTGAAGACCAGGCGGAAGCAAATCCGCGACATGCTGCAAGCCATGGGCCAGACCTGGATCGATGATCCGAGCAATGAAGACCCCCGCTTCGAGCGCGTGCGAACTCGAAACGCTCTGCCGGCGATCGACGGAGCCGCAATCGAGGAAGCGGGCCGCCGCCGTCAGGCGCTCTCGCATCATGCCGCAGACTGGTTGAAGGTGCATGCAACGGCGACGCAAGGTCCCGTCATTTCGATTGCCCTTGTCGACCAAGACACTGGCACGCATGAGATCCGCGATCACGCTCTGTCCACGCTGCTTGCCACAATCGGCGGAAAACAACACCGTCCCCCGGCGTACAGCCTCGCGCGTCTGACACAGGCGCTCGCCGTCGGGTCGGACTTTCGCCTGACATTGGCCGGCACTTTGGCCCTTGGGCGGAAGGATTCGCTCATTCTGACCCGTGAAAGGCGCGGTTTTTTGCCGCTGCTTCTCGCGCCGCTGAAAAGCGGCATCTGGGATGGTCGCTACGCAATCGTGAACGACAGCGACAAGGCGCTCACCATTACGGCGGGTCCTGCGCCTGCGATCGGGCCTGAACTGCCCGGCGCAATCCGGGTGGCACTGACCGCTAACGCGCCGCAAGCGATTGATTGCAATGGCAATTCAGGGAACAGTCTGCAACACGTCCGCATCACCCCAATCCTGTCATTGTTTGCAGATTTCATGCCCTGCTTCGACCAACCGCTTGCCGACGTCATTGCTGATCTCATCGGGGCGGAACGAAGCCCGTTGTCCCCCATTTAAGACTTATTGACGGAAAACGATCTGCAGACGCCCGTTTGCCTTGGCAAGGATGCGGCGCGATCCTATGTTAAGAAGTAATTCTGCGGGGCTCCGTCCCGCACTACAGGTTCGGGGAGTTCAATGAACCCAAATTTTCGCAATTTCGCGCTCTGGGCGATCATCGCCCTTCTGCTGATCGCGCTGTTCAGCATGTTCCAGACGTCGCCGTCCCAGACGGCCTCGAGCGAGGTCCCTTATTCGCAGTTCCTGCGCGAAGTGGATGCTGGGCGCGTTCGTGAAGTGACGGTCACCGGCAATCGCGTCCTCGGCAAATATGTCGAGACGGGCACCGCCTTCCAGACCTATGCGCCGGTTGTC
>JAIXSF010000185.1 GCA_027484835.1 Rhizobiaceae bacterium
TCGCAATGATCTGCTGGACGGCGACCGAGAAGGTGGAGAGTTCGGCCTTCACGTCGATGGCGAGGCCGTAGGTATTGAGAATGTCCCGGGCTTCCCGCTCCATCCGGCGCTTGTCGACCAGCCCGAAGCGGTTGGTGGGCTGCCTGCCAATGAAGAGATTGTCGATGACGGTCATGTTCGGCAGGAGGGTGACCTCCTGGTAGACCGTGCCGATCCCGAGCGACTGGGCCTGCTGCGGCGTAGTGAAATTCACGGCTTCGCCGTCAAGGGTGATCGTGCCGCCATCCGGAATGTAGGCGCCCGTCAGGATCTTGATCAGCGTGGATTTGCCGGCACCGTTCTCGCCGAGAAGCGCATGCACTTCGCCCCGGTGAAATGCGATATCGACGCCGTCGAGCGCCGTATGATTGCCGAATGTCTTTGTGATGCCCGCCGCCGCAAGCACGATCGATGGATGCTCGGTCATTGCCTCTTCCCCCTCTCCCACGAAGCTATCCCCGATTAACGCCGGGAGAAAGCGACAGAGACCCCGCCACCAGGGTAGGGCGGGGTCCTGCCGGGAGGGTTACCTTAGTAACCGAGGCCCTTGCGGTTGTCATACTCACCCTGCGGGTTGTCCGCAGGCGTGTAGAGCTTGGATTCCGTGATGATGAACTTCTCCGGCTGCTTGCCGTCCTTCAGGAATGCGTCGAGCGCATCGAAAGCCGGACCTGCCATGTTCGGTGTCAGTTCCACGGTCGCATTGGCTTCGCCGGCAACCATGGCGGCGAAGATATCCGGAACAGCGTCGATCGAGACGACGAGAATGTCGGTGCCCGGCTTCAGGCCGGCATCTTTGATCGCCTGGATGGCGCCAACGGCCATGTCGTCATTGTGGGCATACATCGCGCAGATGTCCTTGCCGCCGTTTTCAGCCTTCAAGAAGCCTTCCATGACTTCCTTGCCCTTTGCGCGGGTGAAGTCGCCGGTCTGGCTGCGGGCAATGGTGATGTTCGCCTTGCCGGCAATGGCTTCTTCGAAGCCCTTCTTGCGGTTGATCGCAGGCGTCGAACCGACGGTGCCCTGCAGTTCAACCACCTTGCACGGCTTGTCGCCGACGGTATTGACCAGCCATTCGCCGGCAACGCGGCCTTCCTTCACCTGGTCGGAAGCGACCGAGGTCAGGTAGAGATCCTGCGGAGCGTCAACGCCGCGGTCGAGCAGGATGACCGGAATTTCGGCTTCCTTGGCTTCCGTCAGAACGTCTTCCCAGCCGGTTGCGACGACGGGAGCAACGAGAATGGCGTCAACGCCCTGGGCGATGAAGCCGCGGATGGCCTTGATCTGGTTTTCCTGCTTTTGCTGTGCGTCGGCGAACTTCAGTTCGATGCCGCGCTTTTCAGCTTCCAGCTTGGTGACGGATGTTTCAGCCGCACGCCAGCCGGATTCAGAACCGATTTGCGAGAAGCCGACGGTCAGGTCTGCAGCGAGTGCCGAAGAGCAGCCGAGTGCGATCACGCTTGCGCTGAGCGCAAGCTTGCGAAGAAATGTCATGATGTCCTCCCTTGAAAAGACACCGCCTCCACGGTGTCTGGCATTATGCATAGGCAAACGAACGAACCCTGTAAAGTCCAAAAGTACTATTATATGTTGTGCACTGCAGCATAAACTTGAGTGATCTTGAAGATCACCTTGGCCCTGCTCGTCTGCTGCAGAGGTTAACACGGGCGAACGCCACCTGCAGAGTATAGGAGAAGCCGAACCATGGAAAATCCCAGATTTTCAGTGGTGCGAGGCCTGCCTCCCTAAATCTCGTAATTTCCTGTTAACCAGTTTTCTTTATATTTCGCGGTGCACGATGCCTGTGCCTCCGCATGAGCGATTCCGGCTCCCCTATCTGAGACAGGAATACCCAATGGCAGTGATCACCTTCGCGAATACGAAGGGTGGCGCAGGCAAGACGACTGCGGCCCTTCTGTTGACCACCGAACTCCTTCACCGCAACTATCGCGTCTGCGTGATCGACGCCGACCCCCAACGCTGGTTCTCGAAGTGGTATGAAGGCGCAGCGTTGATGCCGCGACTAACGGTGGAAACCTATGTATCCGCGCCGACGATCCAGAAAACCGTGCACGAACGGCGCAGCCAGTGGGATTTCGTCATCGTGGACCTTCCGGGCATCCAGTCACCTCTCCTCGCCTCTGCCGTCGGCCTTTCGGATCATGTCATCGTCCCGATCCAGGGCTCGAGCATGGACGCCCAAGGGGGCGCTCAAGTGCTCGATCTCCTGCGTTACCTTGATCGCAAGGCAGGCATCCGCATCCCCCATTCCGTCGTTCTCTCGCGGGTCAATCCGGCCATCACCACCCGCTCGATGCAGGCCGTCAAGCGGCTGCTTTCCGAGCAGGAAATCCATGTGCTCGATACACCGATCGCCGAGCGCGCAGCGTTTCGGGAAATGTTCGACATGAATCGCCCGCTGCGCAAACTGGAGGGCGTACAGACCTCTGGCGGCGAGAAGGCGATCACGAACGCGGAAGCCTTCGCGAACGAGATTCTGGCTGTCGTGCGCACGGGCGCAGCAAAGCCGCCGGCTTACGCGGCGACTCGTGGCCTTCCGGTCTATGAGACCGCCGCCTGAGGCTTAAACCACACAACCAAAAGAAGCAGATCTTCATCGAGCGTGGCGCATGAGTGCGCCACGCTCGATCTGCTTTTGCTGGCTGTTTTGCGACATCAATGTCGCTGCTGCATTTTTGCCTGATAGCGTCGCTAGGGTCCGACCAAATCACATTCGCGTCAGCGGATGGGTAGGATAGGGACGCCAATGCAGATCAGACACGACAAAAAACCGCACCCGAGCCACGACAATCGCCGCATTTTGGCCTCAATTGGGCTTCGCCAAGATCATCGGATAAGCGGAATTCTCATCGGTCATTCCTTATAAATCAGCCGCCGGAGAGGCGCCATATGCTCCGAAAAGCGACAGCTTTTCGCACCGCAAAATTGCATCGGTATCAACCGCAACCATCGTTGCAACAGGGTACATGGCACCTAAACCAATGAATTTAAATTGATAATTTCTGGACAAGTGACGAGCGCCGCTCAACCGCGGTTTCACAGGCCAACAATTTGTCTAGAATTTTCGCGGCAGTGCAACATCTTGACACCCAGCTCGTTCTCCCGGAACCTTCGGACGCTGGCTAGGTGAATGAAACTTTTTTGAACGGTTGCGACCGAGAGGGAGTTTTGTGGCGTTGTCGAAAGATTGGAGCTGCAATGGATTACACTAGCAAGATCAGGGTGCTTGTGCTGGACGATAATCCGGTTCTGGTGGACGGACTGAACTTTTTGATCAACTCAACGCGACAGCTCAAGGCGATCACGCTTGCTCAGCGCCATCAGGAGTTGTGCCAGACCCTGAAGCGACTGGACCCCGATGTGATCGTGGCGGATCCGTGTTTTCTCGAACGCACGATGGCTGAGTGCGAGCTGAGCCTGCAGGAATTGCGCGGCGAAGCGAAGCTGATTGCCTATTGCGATGCGCGAGAGACGCTGTCCGGCGAGACCTACATCAATCGCGGGTACAGCGGCGTGGTGACCAAAACGGTGGCAAGCCCCAGGCTGTTGCGGGCGATCAAGAGCGTTCATGCCGGTGACGTCGTGATCGACGAAACTGTGTTGGCGCTGTCAGATCGCGCAATACAACCCTCCGATCTGGACCAGCGGAAACTGTCGACGCAGGAAGAGTTTGTCCTGCGACATGTCGCCCTCGGGAAGGCGATGAAAGAGATTGCGGCGGACATTCAGCTCAGCGCGAAAACCGTAGAAACATATAAGTATAGAGCAATAAAAAAGCTCGACCTCAGAACTCGATCAGACATTGTGAATTATGCAATCAGCGTTGGCTGGCTGCAGCATTAAATATATGTGACGTATAATTTCCGGTGCCGCGATCGAAAGATTGCGGCTTTTTTTGTTTGAAAATTTCCGAGATCAGGGATTTCCCGATTTAAACATGACAATGCCCGGGATTTTCCTGACAGATGTCGTATTTTCCTGACTTTGTTCGCAGGTGCAATACTGCCAATCCTACAGCCGACATTAACGGATGTTAACGAACGGCTTGCCCCCACCGGGTCTCGCCGCCAGGAAGAGGGCAGCAAATGGCTAGGATCAGCGTATTCGGAATTGGTTATGTCGGCGTCGTAGCCGCGGCATGCCTGGCAAAGGACGGACACGAAGTGGTGGCCGTCGATATCGACCCGGCCAAGGTCGACACCATCAATCGCGGCAAGACCCCCATCGTCGAAAAGGGCCTTGAGCCGCTGATCGAGATGACGGTGGCAAACGGCAGCCTGCGCGCAACGCTCGATATCGACGAGGCGATTGCCGCAACCGACCTCTCCTTCGTCTGCGTCGGGACACCGAGTGCCCCTGATGGCTCTGTCGGTCTGACCTATGTCGTGAAGGCCTCCGAGGCCATCGGCAAAGCCATTGCCCGGAAGAAGGCCTTCCACTCGGTTGTCGTCCGCTCGACGATCGTGCCCGGCACCATGGACAAGGTCTGCATTCCGGCTCTGGAAGCAGCGACGGGCCTCATCGCCGGCAAGGACTTTGGCGTCGGCTACTATCCCGAATTCCTGCGCGAAAGCACGGCGATCGAGGATTACTACGATCCGGGTCTCATCGTCTTCGGCGCGATTGACGAGACAACCGACAAGATCCTGCACGAAATCAATGCCGGCCTTCCCTGCGTCTGCCATTCGGTACCGCTCGCGACCGCCGAGATGATCAAGTACACCAGCAACTCCTGGCGCGCCGTCAAGGTGACCTTTGCCAACGAGATCGGCAACATTGCCAAGGCCTGCGGCGTCGATGGCCAGCAGGTCATGAAGATCCTGTGCTCGGATCTGAAGGTCAACATCTCGCCCTACTTCATGCGTCCCGGCTTCGCATTCGGCGGCTCCTGCCTGCCCAAGGACGTCCGTGCGCTCCGCCATCTCGCCAAGGAAGCGCATGTCGAAAGCGCCCTTCTCGACGCGGTTCTGGAGGCGAACGAAGCCCAGATCGATCGCGCGGAGACCATGGTATCCGAAATGGGCGGCCAGACGATCGGCATGGTCGGCATCAGCTTCAAGACGGGCACCGACGACCTGCGTGAAAGCCCGCTGGCGAGCCTCGCCTCGCGCCTGATCGCCAAGGGCTATGATCTGAAGATCTACGACCCCTTCGTTCA
>JAIXSF010000368.1 GCA_027484835.1 Rhizobiaceae bacterium
CGGCGTCATGCTGATGCTGTCGGCCTGTGCCAAGCCGCCATCCCAGACCCGCAATGCCTGCGCGATTTTCGAGCAGCGCGACGGGCTGTTCAACAACTGGCGCCGCGCCGCCGTCGCCACCGAACGCGAATATGGCGTGCCGGTGCCGATCCTGATGGCGACGATCTATACGGAATCCAGTTTCCGCCATAACGCCAAGCCACCGCGCAAGATGATCTTCGGCTTCATCCCCGGCAAGCGCGCCTCCTCGGCCTATGGCTATTCCCAGGCCCTCGATGGCACCTGGGAACGCTATCAGCGCGAGACCGGTCGCTGGGGCGCCCGCCGCACCGATTTCGCCGAGGCCATCCGCTTCATCGGCTGGTATCACCGCGAAAGCGCGACGAAGGTCAACATTCCCTTGAACGACCCATACAAGCTCTATCTCGCCTATCACTCCGGTCACACCGGCTATCTCCGCGGCGCCTACAACAAGCGCCCGGAGGCCCTGCGCGGCGCAAAACGGTTCACCGACATCACCTATACCTACGCCAAGCAGCTGCAGCAGTGCCCGGGCTGAGTGTGCCGCGATTGACCGGGGCCATGGTCTAAAACGAAAAAGCCTTCCCACCGTGACCGATGGGGAGGCTTTCTGCATTCAGGGACGGAACGATCAGTTGGCGCTCTGGATTGCAGAGATCTGCCACTGGGTGTTCGGGCGGCGGGCGAAGGTCCAGATCTCGACCGATTCCGTCTTCGTGTTCGGATTGCCTTCAACGACGTCGCCGCTCTGGCGGTCGACGACATAGTCGATCGCTTCGTAGCGCATGGCCACCGTTGCGTATTCCATCTTGTCCTCAGCCCAGCTTTCGGCCACGTCGCCCTGGACGAGATACACGTCGCGCACCTCGTTCTTGACGCCCTTGGTGGCGTTTTCGCTCAGTTCTTCGGCGAGATAGGACATCGCTTCCGGCGTGGTGATGCGGCGAAGCGCACCGTAATCCTCGGCTGCATACGCACGCTGCATCTCCTGCAGCAGTTCCTCGAAGCGCTCGAGGTCCTTCGGCGTGATGCCAAGTTCATCGGGCTGACCGGACCTGCGAGCCGAAGCGCCCGATGCGACACCGCCGCCGAGCTTGGGGATCTGGAAGCTCGGACGAGCCTGATCACCACTCTGGTTGTCGCGCGCCATGTTGCCGAAGCCACCGAAACCCGGGCCGCCACTGGGGCCGGATGCTGGCGCCTGGCGATTGGCAAACATGCGCATGGCAAAGCGGATCAGGAAGAAGATCAGCAAGCCCTGGAGAAGCAGACCGAGGAAGCCGAAGCCACCACCGAAACCGGTGCCCATCAGCATGCCGAAGAGACCGCCGAGCAGCAGGCCGCCCATTAGGCCGCCGGCGAGACCGCCGAAGAGGCCGCCTGGACGGGCTGCCTGGTTGGCAGCGGTCGACGGGTTGGTTCCGGGCTGGGTCGCGTTGGTGCGCGGGGTCATGGTCCGCTCAATCGGTGCGGCCGGTGTCGGCGCAGTCCGGGTTGCGGCCGGCGCCTCGAAGGTGCGCGTACCGCGGCTTCCGAAACCACCACCGCTGGCGCGACGGGCTTCGGCGAAATCAACGGCCGCGAGCGTGACCATCATGCCGAGCGCGAGTGTCGCGAATGTCTTTGCGTATTGACGCATCGTGTTTCCTGTCCTCCTCGAAACAGACCTTTACGCCCAATTGGGCTTGACGCTCATATGGAGAGCGCTCGCACCCTTTTGAAGAGAGCGAGAGCCGATTTCCATTGAACTTCAGGTGATCGGGGTCAGGCGCCGAGCCAAAGTTTGATGATGCCGCCGATGATGGAGATCGTCACCACACCGGCAGCCCAGAGGCCGACGAACCACAGAAGACGGCTTGCAACGAGGCGCTTGTCCATCAGTGATAGCCCTCGTCCGGATTGAGTTTTCCGCGGAAGACCCAATAGGCATAGGCGGTATAGCCGAGGATCATCGGCACGAGCACCACGGCGCCGACCAGCAGGAAGGCGAGGCTCTCGTCAGGCGCGGCCGCCTCCCAGATGGTGAGCGAGGTCGGCACGATATAGGGATAGAAGCTGATCCCGATCCCGGCATAGCCGAGCACGAAGAGCCCAAGTGCCGCAAGGAAGGGCCGCGCATCATGCCCTTTCCTGAGACCGCTGACGATCACGTAGAGGCACCCGAGCACCAGAGCCGGCACGACGACCGAGAAGATCAGCGTCGGGAACTTGAACCAGCGCTCGAAGTAGAGCGGCTCGAGCCAGGGGGTCCAGAGGCTGAAGACACCCATGGCGCCAACGGTGGCGAAGGCGAGCGGGATTGCGAAGGACCGCGCGCGATCCGAGATGTTACCCTCGGTCTTCATGACCAGCCATGTCGCGCCGAGCAGAGCATAGCCGACCACGAGCGCCACGCCCGTTGCCAGTGAAAACGGCGTCAGCCAGTCCCACCAGCCACCGGCATAGGCCCGGTTTTCGACCGGGATGCCCTGCACCAGGGCGCCGAGCGCAACGCCTTGAAAGAAGGCGGCAACAAACGAACCGCCGGCAAAGGCCCAGTTCCACAGATATTCTGCCCTTTGCGTGCGCCAGCGATATTCAAAGGCGACGCCACGGAAGATGAGCCCGAGAAGCATGATGATCAGCGGCGCATAAAGTGCCGGCAGGATCGTCGCATAGGCGAGCGGAAAGACGGCAAGCAGCCCTCCCCCGCCGAGCACCAGCCAGGTCTCGTTGCCGTCCCAGACGGGTGCCACCGAGTTCATCATCAGGTCCTTCTCATGCTTCTCCGGGAAGAAGGGAAAGAGGATACCGACGCCGAGATCGAAGCCGTCGAGGATGACATAGGCGAGCACGGCAAAGGCGATGATGCCGGCCCAGATGAACGGGAGATCAATGGGCATGTTTGCCTCCATGGTGTCCTGTCTGAGCAGCCGGCGTGATGCCGGACGAGCGGATCGGGCCGTCGTCGAGATCCGGCATCGGATCGCGCGGCAGGCGGGCCATCAGACGCAGGATATAGAAGGTGCCAGCACCGAAGACGATGAAGTAGACCACGATAAAGGCAATCAGCGAGGCCGCGACCGCAGGCGCCGCGATCGGCGAGATCGAGTCGGCGGTCAGAAGATGACCATAGACAGTGTAGGGCTGGCGCCCGACTTCGGTGGTGATCCAGCCCGCAAGCACCGCGACGAAACCCGATGGGCCCATAACGAGAGCGGCGCGATGCAGCCAGTGATTGGAATGCAGCGTTCCCTTCCAGCGGCACCACAGCGAAAACATTCCGACGCCAAGCATCGCAAAGCCGATGCCGACCATCACGCGGAAGGACCAGAAGACGACGGCCACCGGCGGCTCCTTGTCGTCGGGGATCGTGTCGAGACCGGCGAGCGGTGCGTTCAGGTCATGCTTCAGGATCAGGCTCGAAAGCTTCGGGATTTCAAGCGCGTAGTCGATCCTCTTCTCTTCCGTGTTCGGGATGCCGAACAGGATCAGAGGCGCGCCTTCCGGATGGCTGTCGAAATGGCCTTCCATGGCCATGACCTTGACCGGCTGATGCTCCAGCGTGTTGAGGCCATGCGCGTCGCCGGCGGCGATCTGGATCGGTGCAACGATGGCCGCCATCCACATGGCCATCGAGAACATCACGCCTGCACGGCGGGGTGCCGTGCCGCGCAGCAGGTGCCAGGCACCGACCGCACCGACGACAAAAGCGGTCGCCAGGTAGGCGGCAATCACCATGTGAACGAGGCGATAGGGGAAGGATGGATTGAAGACGATTTTCCACCAGTCGACGGGCACGAACTGGCCGACCTCGTTGATGGCAAAACCATCCGGCGTCTGCATCCAGGAATTGACCGAGAGGATCCAGGTGGCGGAGATCAGGGTCCCGAAAGCGACCATCAGCGTGGCGAAGAAATGCAGGCCCGGGCCGACGCGGTTGCGCCCGAAGAGCATGACTCCAAGGAAGCCGGCTTCCAGGAAGAAGGCGGTGAGCACCTCGTAACCCATCAGCGGCCCGATGACCGGTCCGGCCTTGTCGGAGAAAACCGACCAGTTGGTACCGAACTGGTAGGACATCACGATCCCGGAGACGACCCCCATGCCGAAGGCGACCGCAAAGATCGTCTTCCAGAAGTCGAAGAGCTCCAGATAGACCTTGTCCTTCTTCCACAAATAGAGGCCTTCAAGCACTGCAAGATAGCTTGCAAGCCCGATGGAAAAGGCGGGGAAGATGATGTGGAACGATACGGTAAATGCGAACTGTATGCGTGCCAGGAGCTGTGCGTCGAAGTGCTCGAACATGGGATGTCCTTTCCTTCTCTCCTCCCGGGAGATGATAACAGTCAAATAGACCCTCGCACCGCCGAAGCAATGCGGCAAGCCGCCATGCGGCAGTTCAACGCATAATGCTTTCCGTATGTGACAATCCGCATATCCGGGAGATCTGCCGCAGAAACGAAGACGGCGCGGGTTTGATCCCGCGCCGTGCATGGCTTTGACAGTCTGGCTGGAACAGCGTCAGTCGACGTTGAAGACCAGCGGCTTGGCCTGCTTGATCGCCGGATTGGCGGTCAGCTGGTCGAGAACAGCCTGCTCGACGGGACCGTCGACATAGAGAAGCGCGATGGCATCGCCGCCTTCCTTGTCGCGACCGAGCTGGAAGTTCGCGATGTTGACCTTCGCATTGCCGAGCGTCGTGCCCATGAAGCCGATCATGCCGGGCACGTCGGTGTTGGAGATGTAGATCATGTTCTGACCGACATCGGCATCCATGTTGATGCCCTTGATCTGAATGAAGCGCGGTTTGCCGTCGGAGAAGACCGTGCCGGCAACCGAGCGGGTCTGCTTGTCGGTGGTGACCGTGAGCTTGATGTAACCGTCATAGACGCCGGTCTTGTCGCGCTTCACTTCCGAGACGATGACGCCCTTTTCCTTGATCATGATCGGGGCCGAAACCATGTTGACGTCGGCGACCTGCGGGCGGATGAGGCCGGCGAGCAGCGCCGAGGTCAGCGCCTTGGTGTTCATGGTCGAGGTGACACCGTCGAACAGGATTTCGATTTCCTTGATCGGGTCTTCGGTCATCTGGCCGGCAAACGAACCCAGCACGTCGGCGAGACGGATGAAGGGCTTCAGGATCGGCGCTTCTTCAGCCGTGATCGACGGCATGTTGATGGCGTTCGAAACAGCACCCTTCATGAGGTAGTCCGACATCTGCTCGGCGACCTGCAGGGCAACGTTCTCCTGGGCTTCCGTTGTCGATGCACCGAGATGCGGCGTGCAGACGACATTCGGCAGGCCGAAAAGCGGGCTTTCGGTCGCGGGCTCGACCTCGAAGACGTCGAAGCCGGCACCGGCGACATGGCCGGACTTGATGGCATCGGCAAGGGCTGCCTCATCCACCAGACCACCACGGGCGCAGTTCATGATACGGACGCCGGGCTTGGTTTTGGCGATGTTTTCCTTGCCGAGAATGCCGCGGGTCTTGTCGGTCATCGGCACATGCAGCGTGATGAAATCGGCGCGCGGCAGGAGTTCATCCAGTTCGACCTTCTCGACGCCCATTTCCTGGGCGCGTTCAGCCGAGAGGAAGGGGTCATAGGCGATGACATGCATGCCGAGGCCGATCGCCTTCTTGCAGACGATGCCGCCGATATTGCCGGCTCCGATGACGCCGAGCGTCTTGCCGGTGATTTCGACGCCCATGAACTTGGACTTTTCCCACTTGCCGGCCTGGGTCGAGGCATCGGCCTGCGGCA
>JAIXSF010000293.1 GCA_027484835.1 Rhizobiaceae bacterium
CCCGACAAGCTCGGCCCCGATATCGCCGAGCCCCATGCAAGCTGGATGGAACGCATCGAAGTCGAGTGGCGTCGCCGCTACGCCAGCGGCAATTAAGCCGTGCCGACACAGGTGACAGCTCCAGCCGATCGCGGGACTTTTCTGTTGGCCCGCAGCGCGGTTGCGCTCACGCTATGCCTGCTGCTGCTGCCGGTCACCTTCGGCCTGCTCGGCACGCTGTTGCCCGCCTTCGGCTACCTGCCCGCCTTGGGAGGACTGGAGATCAGCCTTGAGCCGTTTCGCGCTCTCTTCGCAACGCCCGGCCTCGGATCTGCGGTACTGCTCAGTCTTGTCACTGGTCTTTCGGCTACGGTCCTGTCGCTTGGCATGACCATGGTCTTCGTCGCAGCCTTTGCCGGCACGCCCATGCTGTCGCGCCTCCAGCATCTCATTTCGCCGCTTCTTGCGGTGCCGCATGCCGCGGCCGCTTTCGGACTTGCGTTCCTGATCGCGCCATCGGGCTACCTGATCCGCCTCGTGGCACCGGTCCTCGGGATAGATCGGCCTCCGGACATTCTGATCCCACATGATCCCTTCGGATTGACGATGATCGCGGGCCTGACGATCAAGGAAACGCCGTTCCTTTTTCTCGTCACGCTTGCTGCATTGCCCCAGGTCGATCTGGCCGCGGCCCGCAGGCTTGCGGCGTCCTTCGGCTATGGGCGGATCGCGGGCTTCGTTTATCTGCTGTGGCCCGCACTCTACCGCCAGATCCGCTTCGCGATCTATGCGGTCATCGCCTACTCGTCTTCCGTGGTCGATGTCGCGGTCATTCTTGGACCAAACCTCCCGGGCACCCTCGCCACCCGTCTCGTCCAATGGATGAACGATCCGGATCTATCGGCCCGCTTTCTGGCCTCGGCCGGGGCCGTGCTGCAGCTGGCGACCACGCTGGCGGCTCTGGTGCTCTGGCTTGGCCTCGAGCGGATCGCCACTTTAGTCAGGCGTTTTCTCGCCGATGGTGGCCATCGCTTCGTCCTCGCCCGCATCCTGCGTCTCGCCTCGTTGCTCGTCGTTTGCCTCATTGGCGTCAGCGTCTTTGCCGGTATAGGCCTTCTCGCCGTCTGGTCGCTTGCCGGCCTCTGGCAGTTTCCCGATCTCCTGCCGCAAAGCTTCACACTGCGCAGCTGGATGGCGGCGTTGCCACGCATCGTCGATCCGCTCATCACGACGCTGGCAACCGGCCTTGCCTCCACGCTGATCGCGGTCCTGCTCACCATCGGCTGCCTTGAGCGCGAGAGCCAGACCGGCCGCTACGGCGGGGACAAGAGCCTCCTACTTTTGTATCTGCCCCTGATTGTGCCGCAGATCGCCTTCGTGTTCGGCCTGCAAATCCTCTTCGTTGCCAGTGGCAGTGAAAACCGGCTGGCGGCCCTTGTTCTGGTCCACCTGGTTTTCGTCCTGCCTTATGTCTTCCTGTCGCTTGCCGATCCCTGGCGCGCACTCGACCGGCGCTACGAGATCATTGCAACGGCGCTCGGCCGGTCGCGGCTCTCCGTGCTACTGTCAATCCGCCTTCCAATGTTGGTCCGCCCGATCCTGACAGCGCTGGCCGTTGGCTTTGCCGTCTCCGTCGGGCAGTATCTTCCAACACTGCTGATCGGGGAGGGGCGGCTCTCGACCGTCACCACGGAGGCCGTCGCGCTCGCCTCCGGCAACAACCGCCGCGTCATCGGAGTCTACGCCCTGTTGCAGACCCTCCTGCCGTTTCTCGCCTTTACGCTCGCGGCCCTGCTGCCGGCCCTGCTTCACCGCGACCGCCGGGACATGAGGGTTTGACCTTGCTGAATGGACGGAAACCACTGGGGCTTCAGCTCTCCAACATCGTGATCCGGCTGGGGCATGCCGAACTGATCAATCTGTCGGCGCATGTGGCACCCGGCGAGGTTCTGACCGTGATGGGACCGTCCGGTTCCGGAAAGTCCACGCTTCTGTCCTATATCGGCGGCTTCCTCGATCCCGCCTTCACGGCCAGCGGCACGGTCACGATCGACGATGTTGATCTGCTCGCGCTCCCGCCTGAAGGTCGGCGCGCAGGCATCCTCTTCCAGGATCCGCTGCTGTTTCCACACATGTCCGTGGGCGCCAACATCGCCTTCGCCATTCCGGCTGAAGTGTCGGACCGCAGACTGAGGCGCCGCATGGCGGCCGACCTGTTGGTCGATATGGAGCTCGCGGGTTTCGAGGATCGTGACCCGGCAACCCTGTCCGGCGGTCAGAAGGCGCGTGTCGCGCTGGCCCGAGTTCTGGTCTCGCGGCCGCGATTGCTGCTGCTCGATGAACCCTTCTCAAAGCTCGACATGGACCTGCGAGCGCAGATGCGGTCGCTTGTCTTCGAGCGCGCTCGAAGCGCCGGCTTGCCAGTCATTCTTGTCACCCATGACGAGGTAGATGCGACGGCCGCGCAGGGACCGGTTCACCGTATCGGAACGCACCATGGGTGACCGTACCGATGTCCCGCCACCCATTGTTCTGCTCGGCGGCGGCCATGCGCATGTCGAAGTCGTGCGCCGCTTCGGCGAGCTTGGCCTGGGCCACCAGATCCTGCTCGTGTCACCATCACGTCATGCGCCTTATTCCGGCATGTTGCCCGGATACATCTCGGGCAAGTACGGCTTCGATGACTTTCACATCGATCTCGCAGCTTTGTGCGCGCGCGGCGGCACGCCCTTTCTCGAGACTTGGGCAACCGGCATCGATCCGGATCGCCGCAGGGTCAAGCTTGAAAGCGGCGAAGATCTGCCCTACCAGCTGCTGTCGGTCGATATCGGCTCCTTCCCCTCCCTGCCGGAGGGGATCGTCGGAGGCATCTCTGTCAAACCGATCGCAAGTTTCACCGATCGCCTGTCACGGCTCGACGCGCTTTGCGCAAACGGCACGCCTCTTCGGCTGGCCGTGATTGGACAAGGCGTGGCCGGGGTCGAAGTCGCCTTCGCGCTGAAGCAGCGTTATCGGCAGCACCAGATCCAGATTGCCCTAGTCGGCCGGGCAGAACAGCCTGTTCCGGAGCGAAGTCGCAGGACCAGGCAGCTGGTAGAGCACGAGATGCAAGCGATCGGAATCGAGCAATACGCCGCATTCGATGTCGTGGACTTCAGGGATGGCACCCTGGTCGCGCGGGATGGGCGACGCCTTGCCGTGGACGAGGTCGTCTGGACGACCTCGAGCGGCGCACCGACCTGGCTGCGAGACACGGGGCTCGGTCTCGATGCAAGTGGTTTCATCCGCGTGGATGACGCTTTGCGGTCCGTCTCTCACACAGACGTCTTTGCCGCCGGTGACATTGCCTCTCTGCCGGACCCGCGCCCGAAGGCGGGTGTCTTTGCCGTCCGGCAAGGCCCTCTGTTGGCGGAGAACCTGCAACGATGCCTGGCGGGCGCAGCACTGGCCACCTATCGCCCTCAGAACTTCTGGCTGGTCCTGATTTCGCTCACAAATGGACGGGCTATCGCCGACAAATGGGGGCTGGCAATCGTCGGAGGTTGGGTCGCACGCTGGAAGCATCGGATCGATAGTCGCTTCATGCAGCGCTACCGTTAGGCCCGACCATCAGGTTTGGAGACCTGCCGATTTCAAGCAGGCAGCGATGGTGGGAAGCGCATCGCGCATTCGAAGCCCTTTTGTCCGCCTGGCAGTTCCACGACCTGCAGCGTCATCGATCCATTCATCTGGGTCATCAGCTTGTCGACGATCGCCAACCCCAGGCCGGAGCCCGGCTTCGTGGTCTGCCCTCGTTTGAACCGTTGCCGAAAGACCTCGACATCCGCTTCCAGCGCGGTCGAAACGGGGTTGGTGATGGCAATGCGCCCATCCCCGGAGAGCGAAACGGTAATGGCTTGGTCAGGAGCACCGTAGCGCAAGGCGTTCTCCAGAAGATTGTTGAAGGCAATCGCAAAGGCGTCAGGATCGATTGGGCGCAGCAATTCGCCGAGGCCCGGTGCCCGTTCCAGGTCGACCACGGCCTGGGGATTGGATCGCTGAAAACCGTCCACGAGCAAGTCGACGAGGCCGACCAGATCGACCGGTGTCTTTGACAGACCGATACCTGCTTCTGCGCGGGACAATTGCAGCAGCTTCTCCAGCATCAGCTGGAGCCGTCGCAGCGCTTCCAAAACACGCTCGGCCCGCAGTTTGTCGTCCGGAAGTGTGACCTGTCCGGCGAGCAGTTCCATCTGCGCCAATGCCCCGGCCAAGGGTGTCCTCAGTTCATGCGCGCTGTTGGCCGCAAGCTCTCGCTCGGCCTGCAAGGCAAGCTGCAGGCGCTCCAGGAGCGTGTTGACCGAACCGGGTATCGCTTCGATCTCGGTCGGCAGACCCGCAAGGGAGATCGGTTCGAGATTGGTGCCGTCGCGCATGCTGATCGCATCACCGAGTGCGCTGACCGGCCTTGTCGCCCGAATGACTATCCAGCGGGTGGCAAGCATGCCGAGCGGCAGAAGCAGAAGGATCGGCAGCGAAAGCGTCACGGCACTCTCAAGCGTCGCTTCGCGTCGGTGGGCGAGCGAATCCGACACCTGGATAAACAGGCTCTCGCTGATCGTCGCGACGGTGAAGACCCGCCGCTCGCCGTCACTCCAGAAGCCGGGTTGCAGCGGCGCCGCATAGGGCTCCGCACCCACATTGTGCGAATGCAGGACAACGCGTCCCGACTGATCCCGCACCTGATAGGTCAGATATTCGTCGGCCTTGCCCGGGTTGAGCGCCGGCACCTGGCCGGGCTCGGAGCCAGTGTCGCGTCGGAAGTAGTCGTCGACGACCAGCGGGGCAAGGCGTTCCGTCGTCTCCTGCAGCGCGCTGTCGAAGACCTCGTCGAATTCGCCCCGCATCACGTGGATCGCCAGGCCAACGCCGGCAGTCCAGAAGATCATCAGCAACACTGAAATGGACAGGACCAGCCGTCCCGAGAGACTTTCCGTTTTAATGAGCATCCGAGGATATCCTGTAGCCGACACCGCGCACGGTCTCGATCGCCTCTTTGCCGAGCTTGCGCCGAAGCCGGCTGACATAGACCTCGACGGTGTTGCTCTCGACCTCGGCTCCGAATTCGTAGAGCGCTTCTTCGATCTGCGCCTTGGAGACGATGGCCTTCTTCCGGGCGATCAGCCGGTCGAGGACGGCCCATTCCCGGGAAGACAGTGCAACATCCTCGCCGCCTGCATCTGCAATCCGGCGTTCGGACGGATAGATGGACATGCCATTGATGACGATAGCCGGAAGCTTGTGTGTCCCGTATCGCCGGGACACGGCATGAATGCGTGCCTGCAGTTCGCCGAGATCGACGGGTTTCACCAGATAATCGTCGGCACCCGCATTGAGGCCCGCGATACGGTCCGATACCTGGTCATGCGCGGTCATGATGATCACTGGCGTCTCATCCCTACGGCCCCTCAGCGTTTTCAGGATGTCGAGACCACTTCCATCGGGCAGTCGCAGGTCGAGCAGCACCAGGTCGTAACCCGTTACCGCCAGGCTCTCTTCTGCTTCGATGCGTGTCAGCGCCCAGTCGACGGCATGACCCTGGCGGTGGACATGCGTCTTCACGGCATCGCCCAGCAACTCGTCGTCTTCCACCAGCAGCACGCGCATCAACTCACTCCTCCGGAGAGATCTTGCTCTCTCCTTGCTGCCGAAACTGACAGGCCGCTGAACCACCTGCAAGTTTCGCTTTCGTCCTTCAGGTGATTGTCAGCTTGCACGGCGAATCTCAGCCGCTGACCAAAGGGAAAAGGAGCACATTCCATGCGCAAGATCATCATCGCGCTCAGCCTTGCCGCTTCCCATGGCGGCAATGGTCTCGCATCGGACAGATGCAGCGTCGCGATGGCGGACTGGAAGCCGCGTGAGGCTTTGCAGGCAAAGCTCGAAGGCGATGGTTGGAAGGTGCGTGCGATCAAGACCGAGCATGGGTGCTACGAAGCCTCCGCAATCACGGCCGACGGCCGGACGGTCGAGGCCTATTTTGACCCGCAGACCTTCCAGTCCGTCGATACGAAAACCGAAAACTGAAGGATCGCCCGGAAGGAGTGTTCGCGGGATTTGTGCCCCAGCATCATTCGCGGTCATCGGATGGGCTGAGTGTCCCGGCATACGCCGAACGGTGGGATGGAAAGGGCACCACTCAACCAACGTGATGTCCCTGTTCTGTCTCTACTGTGTCCCAGGCAACCGTGGAATGCGGGCAGCCCCGCATGACTAGAACTGCAGCGTGAGCGCGTAGACGAGCAGCGCACTGTTCGCCGACAGCAGGCAGAAGACGGCGAGCGATCCGAGATCCTTTGCATAGCGCCCCGTATCGGACATCTCCGGCGAAATCCGATCGATGATCTCCTCGATTGCAGTATTGACCGCTTCCATGGCGATCAGGACGAGAAACAGCACGGCAGCCGCCAGCCGCAGTCCATCCGTTACATCCATCACGGTATAGGCGATCAGCAGACCGACGGCTGCGACAGCCTCCTGGCGAAAGGCCGATTCCCGCATGAGCCGCCTCAGACCGCCCAGCGAATACCGGGCGGCGGCGAAGAGATGCGAGAAACCTTCGCGCTTCGTTGGGTGCATTTCCAGATGATCGGTCATGACGAGACCCCGCTGCGGCAAGCGGCGAAGATGTCGAGAGCCGGATTATAGACCTCCGTCTTCACTTGCATCAGTCCGAGCACGCTGTGAAACAGGTTGTCGTGGGAATGCGGTTCGGTTGCCTGTTCGGTCATGCAAGCCCGGTCGACAGAGCGGTTCAGATCAGGTGCCGTCCACAGAACGAAGGGGACATGGGTCTGCTGCTCTGGGGCGAACATGTAGGGTGCGCCATGCAGATAGAGGCCGTTCTCGCCCAGGGATTCGCCGTGATCCGACATGTAGATCATCGCGCCGTCGAGCCGATCTTCCCGTGCCTTCAGCCTGTCGATGATCTCGGAGAGGATGTGGTCGGTATAGAGCAATGCATTGTCATAGGCGTTCGCGATCGTCTCGGGCGTGCAGGTCTCGAAATCGACCGACCGGCAGTCGGGCACGAATTTGCGGAAGGCCTCGGGATATCGCAGATAATAGGCCGGCCCGTGATTGCCGAGCTGATGCAGCACCAGAACCGCATCGCCATCAACCTTATCCAGC
>JAIXSF010000337.1 GCA_027484835.1 Rhizobiaceae bacterium
ACCTTCTCCCCGCATGCGGGGAGAAGGGGGCAAGACGCCGGCCGCACCGGCCTTCTCCCCGCCTGCGGGGAGAAGGTGGCGGCAGCCGGATGAGGGGCACGGCTCCCCCTTATCTAAGCAGAGCCTGCGCTTCGTCGATACCCAGAGCAGCCGGTTGGGTGCAAGTTGTCGACAATGTCACGAATTGACCCGTCTCGCCGGACTTCAGGATCGACACCATGACGTCGACACCATGCAATGTGCGCTCGAGCGAGCAGCGGGCATCGCGGCCTTCGAGAATGGCGACCGCCATGTCGGCGAGGCCGGCCGTACGATAGTTGGCGCGCGGGCCTTGCGGGCTTTCCTGGTTGTTGCGACCGAAAGGATGATCCCAGGCTTCGAGCGGCTGGATGTTCTTGTCGCGACCGGAGGCCTCGACGACACCGCCGAAGAAGTTGGGGTCCGGCACATAGAGCGAGCCTTCGGTGCCGTAGAGTTCCATATTGGCGTGGCGATGGCTCCAGACGTCCCAGCTGGCGGACAGCGTGATGGTCGCACCGTTCTGGAATTCCAGAAGCGCATGAATGTTGGTGGGGGTCTTGACAGGGATCGTCTCGCCATTGCGCGGCTGGCTGGTGATCGTGCGGGTCTCGTTGGCCATCGACGTCAGGGCCGCGACGCGCTTCACCGGGCCGATAAGGTTGATCAGGTTCGCGATATAGTATGGGCCGAGGTCGAGGACCGGGCCGCCGCCGGGCAGGAAGAAGAAGTCCGGATTGGGATGCCACATTTCCATTCCGGGGCTCATGACATGGCAGGTGCCGGAGGTGACGCGGCCGATGCCGCCCTTGTCGATGAAGGCGCGGGCCAGCTGGTGGGCACCACCGAGGAAGGTATCCGGTGCGCAGCCAACATGCAGACCCTTGGCCTTTGCAATGGCGCGCAGGTCTTCGCCCTGTTCGAGCGAGAGTACCAGCGGCTTTTCCGAATAGACGTGTTTGCCGGCTTCGAGGATGCGCTTGGACACGGGATAATGCGCGTCCGGGATTGTCAGGTTGACGACGATGTCGACCTCAGGATTGGCGAGGAGCTCATCGATGGTCTGAGCCTTGACGCCATATTCGGCAGCCCGGGCTTCGGCCGCTGCCGGATTGAGATCCGCGCAGGCGACGACCTTCAGGCCGCGAAACAGCGGGGCCAGCGAGAAGTAGGTGGTGGAGATATTGCCGCATCCGATGATGCCGACGCCGAGTTCGCGTGCCATGGAAATGTCCTGCTTGCTGCGAGTGGTTTAGTAGGTCTTGAAGGATGCGATCGAGCGGGTGATCAGCCGGTCGATATCCTTCGGATTGTCGTGCTCGACGACGAAATGCTTGACGCGGGTGCTCTTCAGCGCCGCAACCAGGCCTTTCCAGTCGACGGTGCCATGGCCGACATCGGCCCAGCCGTCTTCATCCGTGTTTTCGCCAGCCGGCGCGATGTCCTTCACGTGGACGGCGCTGATGCGCTTGCCGTAGCTTTCGATCCAGGCGAAGGGATCCGCCTTGCCGCGGATGACCCAGGCGATATCGGCTTCCCAGTCGAGTTCCGGGCCGCCGGCAAAGATCTGTTCCTGCGGGGTCGATCCGTCAGGCAGGGTCGCAAATTCGAAATCGTGGTTGTGCCAGCCGAAGACAAGACCGGCATCACGCAGCGGTTTGCCGGCGGCCTGCAGGCGCTGACCGAAGGCAAACCAACCGCTCGCATCCGTCGGGCGCTGATCGGGCATCAGATAGGGGCAGTAAACCGCCTCGATGCCGAGCGTCTTGGCAATCTTGATGACGCGGGCCGGATCGTTCTCGATCATGTCTAGGCCGAAATGCGCGGTCGGCATGGTAAGGTGGTTCTGGTCGAGCTCCTTGCGGAAGGCATCGAGCTCACCATCGGCAAGCGACGCATAGAGCGCGCCGTAACCCTCGACTTCACCGTAGCCGGCAGCCTGGAGCTTAGGATAGATGCCGCTGAAGGGCTGGAAATTGCGGGCGCTGTAAAGCTGGAAGCCGAGCGTGGTCATGGGGGTAGTCTCCTCCTCGTTTGGCACTGGATCGGGCGCCCAGAGCCTTGGTATGATGGCTGTCAGTCCGCCGACTGGCAGGTGTAGAGATCGTAGATCCGGAAATTGGGTACGGTGCCGGCGGGCAGAGCGGTCTCGGGCGTGAAGATGATGCGGCGGCTCTCGCCGGCCGAAAGGTCGAAGGCGTTGTCGGAATAGCGACCTGTAGTCGCGCTTTCGAGCATGACGAAGAGTGCAAGCCCATGCGCTGTGACGGCGATTTCGAAGCCACCGTCGGCGGTCGGGGTGACCGTCGTTTCAAGCCGTGACGGTTCGAGATCGAGCGCCTTGTAGGTGCCGTGGACGAAATGTCCCTCCCCGCTCATGCCGTTGGAGGCGATGAAGCTCCAGGCGAGCAGGCCGTCGGCCGGGATCTCGGTGGAATCGAGCGTGACCAGCAGGTCGGCGGCATTCGGGCCGCAATCGCCCTGCACGCTTTTCAGCGGAATGCGTTCACCCGACAGCGTCAGCACGAAGAGATTGGCGTCGATGGTGACCGTATCGAGCGTGTCGTTGACCATGGAGAGCGCGATCGCCGTTCCGTCCTCGGACGGGATTGCAGCAACCGCGACCGGCTGGAAGAAGCGACGCACCATGTAGTGCATGGCCTTCCAGCTACCGCCGTAGTCGAGGCTCGACCAGGAGGCGACCGGCCAGGTGTCGTTGAGCTGCCAATAGATCGTGCCCATGCAATGGGGCTTCAGCGACCGCCAGTATTCGACCGCGGTCTTGATCGCCAGCCCCTGCTGGATCTGGCTCAGATAGACGAAATTGGCGAAATCCTTGGGGAAGCGGAAATAGCGGAACATCGTGCCCGCAATGCGCTCGTTGCCGCCGGCATTCTTCTGGTGCAGCTCGATCACCGGCGAGGCGATGTTCATGTCGGCCTTGTCCGCAAAGCTCTCGATGACCGGCAGCGAGGTGTAGGACTGGAAGCCGAATTCCGAGCAGAAGCGCGGTTTGACGGTTCGGTAATTATCGAAACTCTTGTTTTCGTGCCAGACCGACCAGTAATGCATGTCGCCGGAACCGTCGGCATGCCAGGCGTCGCCGTAATCGAGATAGCCGGAGGCCGGGCTCGACGGCCACCAGATGCCCTGGGGATAAGTCTTCTTGACGCCCTGCTCGATCACCCGGTTCAGTCGGTCATAAGCAACGAGATAGCGATCGCGGTTGTCGCGGGATTCCGGGAACCAGGTGAGCGCGCCGACGAGCTCGTTGTCACCGCACCAGATGACTATGGAGGCGTGGCTGGAGAGCCGCTTGACCTGGTATTCGACCTCGTGGGCGACGTTGTCGAGGAAGTCCTCGGTGCAAGGGTAGAGATTGCAGGCGAACATGAAGTCCTGCCAGACCATCAGGCCGAGCCGGTCGCAAAGATCGTAGAACCAGTCGGCCTCGTAGAAGCCACCGCCCCAGATGCGGATCATGTTCATATGCGCGGCGACGGCGGAATTCAGGAGATCGGTCGTCTTCTCCTCCGACGAGCGGGAGAACAGTGCGTCCGCCGGGATCCAGTTGGCGCCGCGGCAGAAGATCTCGCGGCCATTGACCTTGAGCGCGAAGCGGCTGCCGGCCTCGTCCGCATCGGTGATCAGCTCGACAGTGCGAAGGCCGATCTGGCGGGTGACGGTCTCGGTCGGCAGGTCGACGGTGAGCGCATAGAGCGCCTGCTCACCGGAACCCGATGGCCACCAGAGGCGCGGGCGTTCGATCTCGAAGACGTGCACGACCTTCGTCTCGCCTGCGGAAATGCCGACATCGAGGCGAACACGGTCGGCGTCGAGTGCGAAGTGGATCGGCACCACGGCTGGCTCGACGGAATGGATGGTAGCGGTAACCTTGAGCTCGACGCGGCCATCGGAATGGTGGACCTGCTCGGTCTCGACATGCTCGATGCGGGCCGGGTCGAGCTTTTTCAGCGACAGCGTGCCATAGATGCCGAGCGGCGCGATCGCGATGTTCCAGTCCCAGCCCAAATGGCATTGCGGTTGGCGTAGCATGTTGCCGTTCGGGATCGGGCAATTGCCGGTCGAATACGGAATATAGAAGGGCTGGCGCGCCTGGCGCTCGGCGCCGGCCGTGATGCTGGAATGAAAGATGATCCGAACGGTGTTCTCGCCGGGCTGAAGCGCGTGGCTCACATCGGGCCGATAGCGG
>JAIXSF010000040.1 GCA_027484835.1 Rhizobiaceae bacterium
CCGGCAGGTTGTTGTACCGCTCGAGACCAAGGACGTCGTTGAGAATGAAAAGCGTGTCGTTTACGGGGGCCTTGTAGACAGGCATCGGTCATCTTCCTCCAAAGACTTCGGTTCCGACGGGATCGGACTGTTCTGGCTTATACAAATAATTGACGTGCGCGTAAACGTCAAAATTTTTAAGCGCGGCATTTTTGCAAGGACCGCGGCCCCCTCCCCGTCCTTCAGAGGCCTCTAAAGAAAGGCCCTTGTGCGGGGCGTTACGGCACATCGGAGTCGCCCGCATTCACCGATTTTTCGCGAAGCTTAACGGCTTGTTTACCATGTTTCATGAAAGGTTGCGTTTGAAAGCTGGTGAACCATCCGCGATTCCGACGCGCCTGCCTACCGTTGCGGCAGGCACCTTTGTCGAAGCAGGCTGGAGCACCCGGACGCATTCGGACGAACACATCGTCCGGCATCATCGAGGCGAGCAGAACCATGAACGGATCGCGATCCCAGACCCAACGGCCCGGCAGCCCATCCTCCCTGGATGCGTTGAGCCGCACGATTGAAGGGCTTGAGGCGCGGATCGAGGGGTTGATCGGCCAACAGGCCGCGCGCAGCCGCGGGTCCGAAGAACCGGCCACCCGGGCCCTGCCCGGCCGCCGCGCGGACGATGTCCGGATTGGAGAGCGTGACCAGCGGCCCGATCCGCTCGCAGAAATCCGCCAGCGCCAGCGGGCGCTCGAAGAAAGCCGCAGACGCGGCAGCGAAGGCAGCCTTTACAGCCGCAGCGATGAACCGCCGGTTCGGGCACCGCTTCGTCAGCCTCCGCCGCTCGCCGACATGCAACCCGCCTACCCCTCTCGGGCTGCCACTCCAAGCGTCGCTCCGGCACGAGCCGGAAACGAGCTCACGGAAGCGCTGAGCAACCTTCGTCGCGAATTGAAGCAGGACATCACCGAAAGCCTGTCTCAGGAGATCGCAGGGCTGCGCAACGAGATGCGCTCCCTCCGCTCGTTTGCCGAACAAAGCCCTCCACAGGACGACCTGCGCCAGGACATCAGCCGGCTCGCAGAAAGCATCCAGCGCCTCGAGGGCATGAAGGCGCCAGGGACGGACGGTTTGCGTCAGGACTTCAATGAACTGCGCTCTCTAATGGACGGGCTTGCGCGCGAGGATTCCATGCGTCGCATGGAACGCCGCTGGGACGACGTCGAAGGCCGTCTCGACGGGCTCGACACCGGCGCCATGCGCGACGAAATCATCCGGATTGCAGACCGCCTTGACGACATCCGGTCCCAGTTGGGCGGCATGGGCGACACCCGCACCATCCGCGCTCTGGAAGAGAAGCTGGTGACGGTCGCGGCCGCGCTCGAACATATCGGTGCGCATATCGATCCCAACGAGCGCATGGTGATGGAGCAGTTCGCCTCGCTCGATACCCGTCTCGACGAAATCACGCGCGCGATTGCCGCGGGCAGCCGCAACAGCGGCCCCGGCAATGACCCCGCAACCTTCCACCGGCTCGAGGACAGGCTCTCCGGTCTGGCACGTCAGATCGAGATGCTTGCAGAGCGCCGTCCGCTGCAGTCGGACTCCTCCATCGAGATGGCAGAGCGGCTGGAACTGCTGACCGCGCGCATCGAGGAGCTGTCTGCAGAACAGGGCGCATCGCGCCTCGAGGAGCGCCTGGATCATCTTTCCTTCATGCTGGAGAAGGTCCAGAAGCCGGTTCCGGCACCCGAACTCACCGGCTACCTTGCCGATATCTCGCGCAAGATCGATGCGCTGGACAGCGGCGCCGTCAATGACCGTCTGGCCGACCGTTTGGAAATCCTCGCCCGCCGGATCGAGGATCTGGATGCGCCGCAGCCCGTCGCCGTGATCGACGACAGCGCGCTTCGCAATCTTGAGGATCGCCTGAATGCGGTCGTCGACCGCCTCGAAGAGACCAGCTCTTCGGTCCCAGGCTCCGAGAGCGCCAGCCTGAAGGGGCTGGAGGACCAGATTGCTCATCTCTCGGCGCTAATCAGCCAGCCTTCGCCTTCCGATCCGGAGGTGGCGGGGCGTATCTCGGCACTCGAAGACTATGTAGCGACCAGCGACGAATACATCATCGAGGCCGCCCGCCAGGCTGCCGAGACTGTTATGGCCAATGTTGCCCATCGCTTCCCCGCCGGGAGCCAGGCAGCTTCTGCCGATATCTCGGCGCTCACCGCGCTGTCCGACCACCTGAAGCAGCTCGAAGATTACACGCGCCACTCCGAGGAGCGCACCCATCGTACGTTCGAGGCCCTGCACGAAACACTCGTGCAGATCGCCGGACGGCTGGATGAACTGCATCATCTTGGTCAGCAGCCGGAACCTGCACCGCTCTTCGCGCAGGCTCCGGTCGCGACCAATCATGCGCCGCGTCCCAGCCAACCTAAGCAGGACTTGCAGCCGCCACAGGCTGCTCCGGAACCTGCCCAACCGCCCCATCCGATCGACCAGGAACTGCTGGCCGCCGCTGACGACTTTGCCCAGACCATGACCGCGCTGCCGGTGATCGATGCCGCTCGCGAAAAGAAGGTCTCGAAGCCCAGCCTGCTCGCTGGCCTTACCAAGAAGCTGCTGCCCGGCAAAAAGGCGGCAAAGGAGCCGTCGGTGGCCCGTGCTGTCGTCGATCCGGCACCATCTGTCGATCCGGTCGATTTGCTGCCGAATGATGATGCGAATGAATTGCTGGAGCCAGGTTCGGGCGCGCCTGATGTGCGCAAGATCCTGGAGCGTGTTCGCGCCAGCCAGCAGGCAACCAAAACGAACGCCAACGCCGACACGAATGGTGATCGCACCGATTACATCGCAGCTGCCCGTCGCGCCGCGCAGGCCGCAGCGATGGAAATGGATCGTGCCCAGAAGACTTCGCCGACTGCGAACAAGAAGACGTCCGATGCCAAGCCCAAGGTCAAGACACCAGGCGATGGCACGTCCCTCTTTGCACGCTACCGTCGCCCGATCCTGATGGCCGTCGGCGCCGTGTTGCTCGCCGCCATGGCCATGCCGCTGGTCAACACGCTGACGCGCAGCGAAGCGCCGCCGGCGGTGGAAGAGGCGACGCCGGAGCAGAACAGTGAAGCAGTTCCGCTGGAGGCCCCGGTCGAGGCCGTGGCTCAGGTGGACGCGCCGTCAGAGCCCGTGGCTGCAGAACCGGCCCTTGAGGCTGCGAGTGCAGAACCTGCCGCCGATGCCGAGGAAGATCTGGCCGTTGTCGCTAACGCCCCGGCTGCCGCGCCTGTCGCGGCAGGCAATGCAGCGCCCGTCAGCGCTTTGATGGCACCGGTGTCGAATGGTGCCGCCACACCGTCGCTCGAAGCGCCAGCCTCGGTCGCCGCTGCCACGACGCCCGCATCGACAACTGCTCAGCCGTCGGACACCTCAAGGGTCTTCGTCGCCGAAGAAATCAAGCCGGAGACGCCGGCTGCAGAGATCGTGGTCCCAGCCGAGATCACGCCGCCGTCTCTATCGATTGCCGCCAAGAGCGGCGATCCGCTGGCACTCTTCGAAATCGGCGCCCGCTACACCGAAGGGCGTGGCGTAAAGAATGACTTTGCCGAAGCCGCCAAGTGGTATCGCCTGTCCGCCGACAAGGGCTTTGCACTTGCCCAGTATCGGCTCGCCAACTTCCTCGAAAAGGGAACCGGCGTTGCCCCCAATATCAGCGAAGCGAAGCGCTATTACGAAATGGCCGCGAATGCCGGCAATGCAAGCGCCATGCACAACCTTGCGGTAATCTACGCCTCCGGCAAGGACGGCGCGCAGGATTATGCCAAGGCCGTCGAGTGGTTTACCAAGGCGTCCGAATACGGCGTGTCGGACAGCCAGTTCAACCTCGCGATTCTCAGCGCCCGCGGCAACGGGATGGCGCAGGATCTGGTCACGTCCTACAAGTGGTTTGCGATCGCCGCCAAGGGCGGCGACACAGATGCCGCGCAGAAGCGGGATGAAGTGGCCAATGCCCTGAAGCCGGACCAGCTGGAGCGTGCGCGCGCTGAAGTGGACCTGTGGAAGGCCAAGGAGCTGACCCCGGATGCCAACTCGGCCAACACACCCGACGAGTGGGCCGGCAAGGGCCTGAAGACGGCCAGCGTCGACATGAAGAAAGCCATCCGCAACATTCAGGCGATCCTCAACAAGAATGGCTTCGATGCAGGCACACCCGACGGCGTCATGGGGGCCAAGACGGTGACCGCGATCAAGTCATTCCAGACCTCGATCGGCGAACAGCCGACCGGCCAGGTGACGGACAAGCTGGTAACGGAACTGCTCGCCCGCAACAAATGACGCGGCTGTCATAAAAGACCGCGATTGAGGGTCTATGAGGGGCTCGCGAATTGACTTGAATGCCCTTGAGGCGCAAGACAGTATTCGACAGGGAGCAAGTCCGATCAAGGACTTGCGCTCGCCCAGCATGAGAGAGAGCCAGGGGCTGAAGGCCCTGATGTGACCGCGCCATCGTGCGCGGCTACCTGCATTTGAGGTCCTGACGTGACGATCTATCTGCCGATCGCCGAGTTGTCGGTCAATGTGTTTATCATCCTCGGCATGGGTGCGGCTGTCGGCTTTCTTTCGGGCATGTTCGGTGTTGGCGGCGGCTTTCTCATCACGCCTCTCCTGATCTTCTACAACATCCCGCCGGTGGTCGCCGTTGCGACGGGCGCCAACCAGGTCGTCGCATCCTCGGTTTCGGGTGCCATCTCGCATTTTCGGCGCGGTACGCTGGACATGAAGCTGGGTACCGTGCTCCTGATCGGAGGTCTGGCAGGTGCGACGCTCGGTGTCTGGATCTTCTCCTGGCTCAGACGTCTCGGTCAGCTCGATCTGATCATCTCGCTGCTTTACGTGGTCTTCCTCGGCACCGTCGGTGGCCTCATGCTGGCAGAGAGCCTGCGAGCTCTGCGCCGCGCGGCGCGCAACGAGCCGGCGCCCCTGAAGCGGCCCGGCCAGCACAACTGGGTGCATCGCCTGCCCTTCAAGATGCGCTTCAAGAAATCGAAGATTTACCTCAGCGTGATCCCGATCCTGGCGCTCGGTTTCGGCATTGGCATTCTCACCTCGATCATGGGTGTCGGCGGCGGCTTCATCATGGTTCCGGCCATGATCTACCTGCTGCGCATTCCCACGAACGTCGTCGTCGGAACCTCATTGTTTCAGATCATCTTCACAACCGCGTACACCACCATCGTTCAGGCCGCGACGAACTATTCGGTCGATATCGTTCTTGCCTTCATTCTGATGGTGGCCGGCGTGATCGGCGCGCAATACGGCGTCCGGGTCGGTCAGAAGCTGCGCGGCGAACAGTTGCGTGCGCTGCTCGGCCTGCTGGTTCTCGCCGTGGGCGTGCGACTGGCGATCGAGTTGGTCGTGACCCCAGACGACATCTATTCGCTGGCGATCGGAGGCTGAGATGAAGGCA
>JAIXSF010000063.1 GCA_027484835.1 Rhizobiaceae bacterium
CAGCGCCGCGATCGCGAAGGGTTCCAGCATGGCCGCCTTCAGCGACAGAGCGCCGACCACGGCGATCGCGATGCCGAAGCCGCTGGCAGCCCCTGGAAAGACATAGACCAGCGCCAGTGCCGGCCCGATCAAGAGCAGGAAGATCGCAGCGGTCAGCAGCCAGAGAAAGATTGCGAGCCAAACCGCGTTCTTCACCATCCGCCCGCCGTTCTGGGCATAGAGCACGAGACCCTGTCGCCCGGTCTCCCAAGGGTTGTCGCTGGCGGTCCGGATGTTGTGGGCAAGGATGATCTCGTCGACATAGGTGAGCGACAGTCGGATCACTGTGTTGATGAAGCGGGTGACCGCCTCCAGCCCCGGGATGATCATGCCGATGCCGCCGACGATGCCGGTGATCGCCCGGATCACGCCCTTGATCAGCTGATCGAGCACGAAGAGCAGGTTGGCTTCGGCGAAACGCGCTTCGACGACAGCCCGCCCATGCGCGATCTGTCCCTTGCCGTCAGGCATCAGGCTGCGCCCCTCGTAGAGCTCTACCATCACGGCGATATGGGCGGCTTTCACCATGTAGAGAAGCCATTCGCGTATCCAGTAGACGGCGAAAGAGACGATTCCAAAACCGATGATCCCGCCCCACACGGCCAGGTCCTCGCTCGAGCCGAAGATGCTCCCGATCCCGTAGCCGATCCCGGCTGACCCGCCGGTGCCCAGCACGTAGGCCACAGTGATCGTGAAGTAGATGATGATGCGCAAACCAATGAACGGCAGTGTCTGGAGCAGGATGGAAAGCGCTCGTCCGATCGAAAAGTCCCACATGCTGAAAGCCCCGTAGCCTCGAAATCCCCGGCAGAGTTTAAAAACGCTACTCTCGGCAAGCAAGGTCATCGAGCACACTCCGAGCCTGTGGCGCCGCGCTTGCACCGCAGGCAATCAAAAAAATGCCTGCAACCTTTGGAGTTGTTCAACAGTCTCAACTCGCACAGTTATTTTGCATAACAACCGCTCACGGCTGCGGCCGTGCAGCGGATCAATCCTTTGCGAAAGATCTGTTTCATGACCTCTTTGTCTCCCGCATCTGTTGGCCGCCTGCTCGCCTTGCTGTCCACGTCCGCCCTGTCGACGCCTGCAATCGCAGCGGATTTCGGTTGGGATCTGATCGCCGATCTCTCCGGCACCACCTCGTCCGCGGCGGCCATCAGCGCGGATGGCAGCGTCGTCGTGGGCACGATTACGACACCGGATCCCATGGGCAATCCGATGGCCGCGGTCACCAGCGGGTTCCGCTGGACCTCGGCCTCGGGCACGACCTCTGCAGTCGTCGCGCCCTTCGGCTGGACATCCATTTCGCTGACGGATGTCAGTGCCGATGGTTCTGTCTATGTCGGGAATGTCTTCGGTGGCAGCCCCGTCCAGGCCTATCGAACCTCGATAACGGACGGAACGCAGGATTTCCTGGGCTTCCTTCCCGGGGGCACCAGTTCGCGGGCCACGGGCGTCAGCGGCGATGGCAATATCGTCGCCGGATGGGGAGGGTCCGCTGCCGGAAACAGGGCTTTTCGCTGGATCTACGACCCCGTATCGAGAACCGGGACGCTCAACGCGCTCCCGACACTGAGCGGACGCGGTGCCGTCACGAACGGGATCAGTCGCGATGGCCGCGTGATCGTCGGCGCCTTGCAAGACGCCAGTTTCCTGCCGGAAGCGGCCTATTGGGTGGAAGGGTCAGCACCTGTTACGCTCGGTTACCTCACCGGGGGCAACCAATCCACCGCCCGCGCGGCAAGCGCGGATGGTTCCGTCATTGTCGGTATGGCCGGGACTTTCAGTGGGCAAAACGCCTTCCGCTGGACGGCGGCAACCGGCATGGTCGAGCTGGGCAAGCTCGGCAGCTTCAATTCCGAAGCGCTCGACGTCAGCGCTGATGGTGCAATCGTCGTCGGCCGCACCGGTCGGTCAGGTGGTGGGAGCTCCGGCTTTCGCTGGACCGAGACCACAGGCATGATCACCGTCGATGATTGGTTGCGCCAAAGCGGTGTCACGTTGGCCAGCGATATCACGAGTGACGCCAACGGCCTTTCGGCCGACGGCAAGACCGTTGTTGGTGTGCTACGAAACGGCAAGGCCTATGTTGCTCGGGGCGCCTCCACGGACCCGTCCGTTCCCTCTGGCCCTTCCGCCGGTATCATAGCCGTCGAAGACTACATGCAGAGCTTCAATGGTTTGCCGCGCCATGTCTTCGTGCCGCAGCAGGTGGCCGATCTCGCCATGAACGGCGCCAATTCCTCGCCGATGTTTCATCGCCTGGCCGCAGGCGAGCGGGCACTCTGGGCAACCGGTGATCTGGGCGCTGTCACGAACGATTTCGGCACGGGGCCGACCGGTACCGGTGAAATCGGCTTCGCCCATGCCCCGACCGACGAGGTAACCCTCCGGCTGGCGCTCGGCACGTCCTATTCGAAGGCCGACCTCGATCTCGGCGGGTTCAGCCGCGTCCAGGGAAGCTATGTCCTGCCGGAGGTGAGCATGGCCCTGTCTCCGCGCGTTTTCGCCACCCTGACCGGTTTTGCCAGCATCGGAGACCTGACGATGCGCCGCGCCTATCTGAACGGCACCGGCACAGACGTGTCGGAAGGAGAGGCCGATACCCGCACCCTGGGTTTCCGCGCCCGACTTGACTGGCTCGATGCCTTCGTCGTCCAGAATGTCGCCTTCACTCCTTATGCCAGCTTCACCCATCTGACGACGAAGACCAATGGCTATGAGGAAACCGGCGGCAGTTTCCCGGCCCGCTTCGACGAGACGAAAGGATCGTCCAACACGGTCCGCCTTGGCCTTGATGCGCGGCTTCAGCTGACACAGGCCGTCAGCCTGATTTCGCGCGCCGAAGTCGCCCACCGTTTCGAGAACCAGGCAGCAAACACCACGGGCGAGATCATCGGCTTTTCCGCCTTCGACCTGTCGGGTGCCCCGATCGAGCAGAACTGGCTGCGCGGCGGTATTGGCCTGCAAACGAAATCCGGTCCTTTCGAGGGTCAACTCATGTTCAACGCGTCAAGCGAGGCTGACGGCAGCTACTGGCTGAGCGCCAGCACGCGCGTTGTCTTTTGAAGATGTGACACGCCAATCTTGTGCTACCCATCAAATGATCTATATTTATATAGTCATTTGATGGAGAAGCAGAATGCTGAATACGATCCGGATCTCTCCCGCATCGCCGCCCGCGCCGCAGGGCTTCTCGGACGATGCCGACCGGAAGCGCCTTTCGGCAACCGCGCTGAAGGCATTTCGACGCCTCGTCATCCAATGGGATCTGACCAGCCAGCAGGCAGCCGCCCTTCTCGGGGTCTCCGTCAGCACCTGGGAGCGGCTGAAGCCGGAGAGCGTGGTGAAGACGCTGAGCCAAGACCAGATGACCCGCATCTCGGCGCTGACTGGCATCTACAAGGCACTGCATCTGCTCTTTGTTGATGCCATGGCCGACCGTTGGCCGATGCTGGAGAACACAGGTCCGCTCTTCGATCGCCGCACGCCGGTGGCTGCCATGATCGAAGGCGGCATTCCGCATATGCTCGAAGTCCGCCGCTACGTCGATGCCGTGCGCGGGGGCCTCTGAATGGAGGTCGCCGGCCTGCCGGTCTCGACCGTCGCCTATCCGAAAACCGTGCGTCTCGTTTCCACTGCGCGCCTGCGAGCTGCCGTGCTTGCCCCTCTGGCCGACAATGATGGGGAACTTGCCGAACTGGCCGAGATCGAGGCCGCCACGTCGAGCCGCCTGCGCGCCGAGACAACCGGCATCTCGGGCCTGGAGGCGCGGGAACTGGTGCATGATGTACCCCATGCCCATTTCATCAATGCGAGCTTCGCCTATGCCAAGCCCCGCGAGCCAAATCGCTTCAATGGTGAAACGCGTGGCGCCTGGTACGCCGCGCTCGCCGTCGAGACCTGCCTGGCAGAGATCTCCTTTCACATGACCGATTTCCTCGCCCGTACCGGAATATTCCGTGCCGTCGCGGAATATGCCGAGATGTTCTGCAGCATCTCCGGCGAGTTTCTCGATCTGAGTGCAGTCCCCACGCATCTGGCATTGTCGCCGGACAAGGCGCTTGGCTATCCGGAAGGCAATCGCCTGGCGCTGGAGGCAAGGCGGGCAGGGTTGAACGGCATCATATATCCCTCGGTACGGCACGCAGGTGGCACTTGCTTCGCCATCCTGCGGCCGGCCGCGGTCCAGTCGGTCCGCCAGGGAGATGTCTGGCGGCTCACTTGGCAGGACAAGCCTGAGCCGATTGTTGAAGGGCCGATCGGGGCGTAATTCGGGTCTGGTGTCTCTGCGGACGTTGAGGCCCTCGATGCCTTCTTGTCCATGAGATGGGAGGTCGACCCTCCCATTGCAGGGGAGGGCCGGGCAGAGGGTTCAGCACAGAGAAGCAGCCGGCTTCAGGCCGCTGGCTCAGATCTTCAAACCACGGATCGAATCCGTCGGGTCAAACGATCTCGGTCGCCGAAATCCGAATGCCGAAGCCTTCCAGACCGACATAGTGACGCTCGCGCGACGAGAAGAGCCGGATCGAGGTGACGCCGAGGTCCTTCAGGATCTGCGCGCCAAGCCCGATTTCCAGCCATTCGCTTTCGCGCGCCTGGGCTTCCGAATGAACTTCACGGTCATGCTTGCCGCTACGCGCCGTGGTCGACACGCCGACGCCGACAGAGCCTTCGCGCAGATAGACGACCACGCCGCGGCCCTTGTCGGCGATCCGTTTCATCACGGTTTCGATCTGGCGATCGGTGCCGAAGACGTCCTGGCCGACATGCTCGAGATGCAGGCGCACCGGAATGTCCTCGCCATCGCGGATGTCTCCGAAGACGACGGCGAGATGCTGCATCGGATCCCAGGGCAGCGAATAAGCATAGGCCTTGGCCGCACCATAAGGGGTCTGCAGATCGAACTTCGAGACCAGCTGGATCAGCGTTTCCTTGCGCTGACGATAGGCAATGAGATCGGCAACCGACACCTGCTTCAGGCCATGCTGCTCGGCAAAGGCTGACACCTGGGGCCCACGCATCACGGTGCCGTCGTCGTTGACGAGTTCCGAAATCACGCCGATCGGCGGCAGGCCGGCCATGTTGCAGAGATCGACGGCCGCTTCCGTGTGGCCCGACCGCATCAGCACGCCGCCTTCGCGGGCAACCAGCGGGAAGATGTGGCCTGGACGGACGAAGTCGCTTGCACCGACATTCGGATTGGCGAGATTGCGCACGGTGAGCGTGCGGTCATCAGCCGAAATGCCGGTTGTCGTACCATGCTTGAAGTCGACGGAAACCGTGAAGGCCGTCGTATGCGCGCTGTCGTTCTCGGCGACCATGGCCGACAGGTTGAGGCGCTTGGCCTCTTCCTTCGGCATCGGGGCGCAGACGATGCCCGAAGTGTGGCGCACGATGAAGGCCATCTTTTCCGACGTGCAGTGGACCGCCGCGACGATCAGATCGCCTTCGTTCTCGCGATCGTCGTCATCCATGACCACGACGATTTCGCCAGCTTCAAAGGCCCGGATGGCCTCAACGACGCGCTTCTGATCATAGCTCATGAAACTGGTCCTTATCTCGTCCGGCCGTTCTGGCCGCGGTCTCTCAGAATATGGTCGAGAATGGTGCAGGCAAGCATCGCCTCGCCGACAGGCACGGCTCGGATACCGACGCACGGATCGTGGCGGCCCTTGGTGCGCACATCCACTTCATTGCCATCGGCATCGATGGAGCGCTTTTCGGTCAGGATCGAGGAGGTCGGCTTGATGGCGAAGCGCGCGACAATCGGCTCGCCGGTCGAAATCCCACCCAGCACGCCGCCGGCATGGTTCGACAGGAAGACCGGCTTGCCGTCGTCGCCGATCCGCATCTCGTCGGCATTTTCCTCGCCGGTAATCTCGGCCGCCTGGAAGCCATTGCCGACTTCGACGCCCTTCACGGCATTGATCGACATCAGGCCCGCGGCAATTTCCTGGTCGAGCTTGCCATAGACAGGCGCGCCGATCCCGGCCGGTACGCCCTCAGCCACGACTTCGATGACCGCCCCCACAGAGGAGCCCGCCTTGCGAATGCCGTCGAGATACTCCTCGAACACAGGCACCATCGCGGCATCCGGGCAGAAGAACGGGTTCTGGTCGACCTGCGCCCAGTCCCAGTTGGCCCGGTTGATCTTGTGCGTCCCGATCTGCACCAGCGCACCGCGGATGGTAACGCCGGGCATGGCAAGACGGGCAAGCGCACCGGCGGCTACGCGGGCGGCGGTCTCGCGGGCGGACGAGCGGCCGCCGCCGCGATAGTCGCGGATCCCATATTTGAGGTCATAGGTGTAGTCGGCATGACCAGGGCGATAACGCTTGGCAATCTCGCCATAATCCTTCGAGCGCTGGTCGGTGTTTTCGATGAACAGCGAGACCGGCGTGCCGGTGGTGATCATCGTCCCGTCTTCCTGCGGCATCACACCGGAGAGCACCTTGACGATGTCGTCCTCGCGTCGCTGGGTGACGAAGCGCGACTGGCCGGGTTTGCGCTTGTCCATGAAGGCCTGCAGGTCCTCCTGCCGGAAACGGACGCCGGGAGGGCAGCCGTCAACGATCGCGCCGAGCGCCGGCCCGTGGCTTTCGCCCCAGGTGGTGACGCGGAAGAGGTGACCGAAGGTGTTGTGCGACATGCGTGAGCTACCGTTCCATTCTCCCCGGCCGGAACGTCTTCCGGCGGGCCCTGCCTTGGATGGCGTCACTCATAGAGCAAATCCATAATTTCTGTGAAGCGCTTTTGCGCCGTGCGCCGCCGATTTGCGATGACACAGTGTCACCCGCGGGTGAATGCTCCACCGCCCCTTCAGGCTCACGATGCCTTGCGCTGGGGCAGGCGGTCGACGAAACGGGTGAAATCCTCAAAGGACAGCGGCTTGGCGAAGGCGTAACCCTGGAGATAGTCGCAACCGAGTTGGCGCAGGATGCCGGCATGCTCCTGGGTTTCCACACCCTCGGCGACCGTTTCGATGCCGAGCGAGCGTGCGATCTCCACGATATTGCGCACAAGGCTGCGCTCCTGTGGCTGCACAGTAACGGGCATCACCAGCTGTCGGTCGATCTTCAGCCGCTTCGGCTTCAACTTCAGCAGCGAAACGATGGAGGTATGACCGGTGCCGAAATCATCGATTTCGATGTCGATGCCGAGCGCCTTGATCCGTTCGATATTGTCGGAGGCAAGCGTATCGCTTTCATCCAGGAAGATCGATTCCACGAGTTCGAAGCAGATCGAGCCGGGGGTGATCGCAAGGCCCTTTAGCTGGTCGATCAGGTTGTCGTCATGCAGGCGCTTCGAGGAGACGTTGACCGAGATGCGCGGCACCTGCATGCCAAGCGCCGTCCAGCGCATCTGGTCTTTCAGCGCCGTCTGCAGCACCAGTTCGTCAATGCGGGCCATGACGTTCAGATCTTCGGCAACCTTTAGGAAATTGCCGGACGCAAGGATGCCGCGGTCCGGGTGACGCCAGCGGATCAGGGCCTCGGCACCACAGAGCTGCATGCTGTCGGCTTCGAATTGCGGCTGGTACCAGACAATGAATTCGTCGCGGTCCAGTCCCGCCAGCATATCGTCGGCCATGCGCTTCTTGGCCACGATGTTGGCCTGTAGATCGGGGGTGAAGAACTCGTAGCAGTTCCGCCCCTTTTCCTTCGCCTGGTAGAGCGCGATGTCGGCATTGATCAGCACCTTGCGCGGATCGGGCTGGGCGCCTTGCGCCTGCGCGATGCCGATCGATACGCCGCAGCGACAGTCGAAGCCTTCGAAATCGAGCGGCTGGCGCATCTCTTCGATGATCTTGTTGGCAAGGGTTGCCAGTTCATCGACGGATGTCTGACGACGGGCCAGCACCACGAATTCATCGCCCCCGATGCGGGCCACCAGGTCGCCGCGCGGAACATGTTTCATTAGGATGCGCGAGGCATGAACCAGCATCGCGTCACCGGCAGCATGGCCAAGCGTGTCGTTGATTTCCTTAAAGCGGTCGAGGTCGAGGTGGAGGATCGCGAACTTGCCTGCCTGCTTGGCGCCGCTGCGCCCCAGCGTGTCCAGCTCGAGGTCGAGCTTTCGGCGATTGGCAAGCGATGTGAGCGGGTCGTGCAAGGCGTTGAATTCGATGCGGTTTTTGGCGAGTTCCAGCTCGATGTTGCGCATGTCGGCTTCGGCCTTGGCCGAGCGCAGCTGCTCGGCGAGCAGCGCATCCGCGGTGACATCGAAGGCAATGCCGATGAGCTTCTTCTTCCCGTCCCGCCCCAGATGCGGCTGGCCAACGGACCGGATGTAGCGGATCTCGCCATTCTGCATCACCACGCGCTGGGTGGTGTTGATGATCTGGTCGAGGGTTGCCGCCCGTTTTGTCGCAAGCTGGATGTCGCCGCGATCGTCGGGGTGGAGGCGAGAGAGCCAGAGATGCTCGGGCACGGGCTTTTCGCTGAACGTCAGGCCGTAGAGCTGATGCATGCGTTCGTCCCAGATGGCGGTCCGTGTCACCGGATCGCCTTCCCAGGTGCCGCAACTGTAGGAGCCGAGCGCCAGATCGAGCCGCTGCGACGCCTCCGCCAGCTGGTGCTCGCGGCTCGACAGCTCCTCGAGTGCCAGCTCAAGCTCGGCATTCTTGATATCGCTGTTCTCCTTCGCACGGCTCAGTGACTGGGTCAAAAGCGTGTCGGTGGTGACGTCGCAGACGATGCCGGTAATGCTGCCATCGAGCGTGCGCGCGCCCACCGAGCGCAGATAGCGGAAGTTCTCGTCGGACAGGGGAACACGATAGCTGATGTCCCACTGGTCCGCCGTGCCGGCGACGACGCAGTCGAAATAGAGCTGCTCGGCCTTGCCGATATCCTCGGAATGCAAGGAGGCGAACCAGTCGGCAAGCCGGTCCTCGTCTTCGGTCAGACTTTCCGGCAGTCCATGCAGGCCAGCACTTCGGTCATCCCAGATCAGCGCATGGCTTGCCGTATCGATTTCCCAGATGCCGATATTGGAAGTTTCCAGCGCCAGCTGGAAGCGCTGCGACAGCTCGAGCAGCCGCTGTTCACGGCCGCGCAGACGCATGATGTTGAGATTGCGCTCGCGCAGCAGGAAGACGGCGAGCAGCACGGAGACCATCATCGCAAGGACGCCGGCCAGCACCAGCAGACGGCTCGGCAGAAGCCGCTGCATCGCCGCGTCCCAACCCTCGGCGGGAACACCGTAGATATCGAAAGGCAACGCGCCGTCGTCGACGTCAAGTCTCACAGGCTGGTTGTTGAAAACCGTCAAGTCTCCGAACACCACGGGGATCCCGGTCTTGGAGGGCAGGGTGACCGCAAGCTTGGTATGGTCATGCGCTTCGTGGTCCGGCATCTCGATTTCGGTGAGCAGCCGGTAGCGCTCGAAGAAGCGGTCGCCATCGATTTCAAAGATCAGCGAGGACCAAGCGGTCGAATGCTGCCATTCCATCGGCGGCACCGGCACATCAATGATGATCATCCGCTCGTTGTGCGTGACGACCGGGGTGAAGGCCATCCGGTGGGGATCGTCGAGGTCAGCGAAATGGATCGAGCTGATCTGGGGATTGTCGGCAAGAATGCGATTGATCGAGCGGTTGAGCTCGGTCGGGGACAGAAGGTCGTCGTCGGCAATGTCGTCGGCCAGGGTAAGGGCCAGCTGGGTATTGTTGAGAAGCGTTGTCTGCATCTCGGATTTGACGTGCTGCAGGCGGTCGAGCACCGAATGCTCGATACGGCCGCGCTCGCTGAGAGCCGTCTGTCTGTCGATCATCAGGCCCGCAGAGACGATCACGACGCTCAGCAAGGCAGCGCCGATCAGCCAGAGCATGCCGTTGCCCCATTTGCTCTCGGCGCGATGGTCCTTCGTCAATTTATGCAAGCGCGCGTGTTCCTTATCCCCAACGCGGCTAAGGCTATGGCATGCCCGTTAATTTAGGATTTCGCGAGACGCAGTTTTTTGCCGACTGCCTCACAGGCAAAGGCATCGCATCGCCGTTCGCCCGTTTGGAGAAGACCCAACGTCGTGCCCTGAAACCATCCGGTGAATTCGGTCTAGGGATAACCCGCCCAGGGCGCTTGATCCCGATTGGCATTCGGGTCCACACTTCTCATCGAATTGTCATTTTCGCGGGCGAATTCCGCCACATTCAGGAGGCTAGTTTGCAGACGTTTTCAGCATCGATTTGGTCCAAGGTGGTTCGCATGCGTGTCGTGATCTCTCTGCTTCTTGCCACGGCAAGCTTCCTGTCCCCGGTCGCCGTCCTCGCCGGTAGCGCGGATGTCGAGTCAACCATTCGCGATGTCAATGTCGACGGCATGAGCCTCGTGCTTGATGACGGTAAGACCTATGCGGTCCCGGCCGAGTTCAACTTCGAAGGGCTCGAGCCCGGCCAGAAGGTCATCGTGTTTTACACGGAAGTCGACGGCAAGCGCGTCGTGGACGATCTGGAAGTGCTGCAGTAACAGTTCATTCCCCGGCCGGATGCCGGCCCGGGTCGGCCATCAGATCCAGTGTATGGACTTCTGATCTCGGTCGATCTTCAGGATCCTGTCCTGCGGAATGTTCATTTCGCAGGCTTCATCTTCGCTGACATCCCCGATCAGGCGGAAACAGCTGCGGATGACCCCGCCATGGCTGACGCAGACCGTCTGCCGCTCCACCGCCTTCAGCCACGCACCGATCCTCCACGAGAGGATTTCATAGCTTTCCGCGTCATCGCCGGGCGGAATGAAGCCCCATTTCTGTCGCGCACGCTCCTCGACACGGTCCGGCGAGACTTTCGCCAGTTCCGGCAGCGTCGAACCTTCCCAGTCGCCGAAGGACAGTTCCTTCAGCCGCTCGTCGAGCCGGTAGTCGCCAGCAGGCAATCCCATGGCGAGGCGCACCCGTTCCATCGTATCGCGCGTACGTCCGAGGGGGGAGCTCACAAAATCGAAATCCCCGGCGCGATCACCGAGGATTTCAGCGAGCTTGCGCCCGTTTTCAGTGGCCTGCTGACGACCGATGTCGTTGAGGCCGATGTCCTTCTGGCCCTGCATTCGGCCTTCGGCATTCCAGTCGGTCTGGCCGTGGCGGATCATGTAGATGAGCACGGCGCAGTCTCCGAAATCAGTCCTTGCCGAGCACGATGTCGGGCGCATCCACCGACTTCATGCCAACCGTGTGGTAGCCGCAATCGACGTGGTGCACTTCACCCGAAACGCCGCTGGAAAGATCGGACAGGAGATACATGCCCGACTTGCCCACTTCGTCCGTGGTGACGTTGCGCTTGAGCGGCGAGTGATACTCGTTCCACTTGAGGATATAGCGGAAGTCGCCGATGCCGGACGCGGCAAGCGTCTTGATCGGGCCGGCCGAAATCGCGTTGACGCGGATGCCGCGGCCGCCCATGTCGACGGCGAGATAACGCACGGAGGCTTCGAGAGCTGCCTTGGCGACACCCATGACGTTGTAGTGCGGCATGACCTTTTCGGCACCGTAATAGGTGAGCGTCAGCAGCGAACCACCATCGTTCATGATCTTTTCGGCGCGGGCGGCAACGGCCGTGAACGAGTAGACGGAAATGTCCATCGTGCGGTTGAAGTTGTCGCGGCTGGTCTCGATATAGCGGCCGGTCAGCTCGTCCTTGTCGGAGAAGGCAATGGCGTGAACGACGAAATCGATCTTGCCCCAATGTGCTTCGATGTTGCTGAAGACGGCATCGATGCTTTCGAGATTGGTCACGTCGCAGTCGCCGGCGAGGAAGGCATCGAGTTCAGCGGCTAGCGGCTCGACGCGTTTCTTCAGTGCGTCACCCTGCCATGTGAGTGCGATTTCAGCGCCCTGGTCGCGACAGGCCTTTGCAATGCCCCACGCGATGGAGCGATTGTTGGCGACGCCCATGATGACGCCGCGCTTGCCTGCCATAAGGCCGGAACCTTGAACCATATCGGGACCCTTTAAGACTTTCAGTGGAGTTGCCTATGGCATAGGCCGTTCCGGCGTTCAAGATTGTTGCATGACATCCACGGGGAGCCGCGGGAACATTGGCTGTATTCTTCAAAACAAAGACGAAAAAGCCCCAGCGAGTGGCTGAGGCTTCCAGAAACTGCGCATAAAATGAACTTCAGATATAAAGGCCTTCGCGCATCAGACGCATGAGGTCTGTGACCTTCTCATCCGGCTTCTCCCACAGCATGACGCGCAACTCGACCACCAGCGCACCGCGTCCGCCTTCGCCATTCGGCAGGCCGAGGTCATCGATGCGGATCACCTGATCTGAGTTCGACCACGGTGGGACGGTAACTGCCACCATCGTGCCGTCCGGGCCTTCGACCTGGGTATCGCAGCCGAGAACAGCGTTTTCCAGCGTGATCGGCAGCACGGTGCGGATGTCGAACTGGTCGACCAGGAAGCGGTCCGCCTTCTGCACCCGGATGGTGACCGCGACGTCGCCGCGCTGCAGTCCCTGGAACTTCAGGCCCTGGCCTTTCAGCCGTACGACATGCCCGTCTGTCACGCCATCGAGCGGCACGCGCACCTCGCGGCCATCATTCAGCATCAGGGAAACGGATTTCTGCTCCAAGAGATCGGCGATCGCGACAGCCGCCTCGGCGAAGATGTCGGGCGCCTTTTCCGGCAGCGGAGGAGGGGCCCCGCGTAGGCGACGCACGAATGAGCTCAGGAGTTCGATCGGCGCAAGCAGCGGCGAGGCGGCAGGCTTGAGCGGTGTGCCCTCGGCAAGTTCGGCGGCTTCCTGCTCGCGGCGCAGGGTCTCGGCAGCTGCGGCCGCCTCCGGGCTGTCGCCGAAAATGCGGGATGCCGCTTCCTCAGGGCCGGATGTCGGGCCACCGACTGAACCGGCCGCGGCGCTTGCCGCTCCCGAGGCCGATCCCGTTGCATTGGTCTTCTCGCCGCCAGCCGAAGCCGTCGTCCCGGTCTTCGCGGTCTCATCTTTGGTCGCGGCCTGGGTCTCGGCCTGCGCCTTGGACTTTGCCTCTGCGGCCGCCTGTTCCTTGGCAGCCTTCACCTTGGCCGCCTGGGCTGCATCAGCCTTGGCCTTCTCGGCCTCGGCGCGCGCCAGCTCTTCGAGCACTCGCTCGGCATTCGCCTTGGCCTGCTTGGCCTTTTCCGCCGCTTCACGCGCCGCCTGGCGCTGCTGCATGATCGTCTGTTCGCGTTCCAAGGCCTCGACCTTCATGCGTTGTTGATCGTACCGGCTGCGCTTGGCCGGATCCTTCAGCACTTCATAGGCACGGCCGATTTCGGCGAAACGGTTGTGGGCCTGCGGGTCGTCGCGGTTCTGGTCCGGATGCACGGATTTTGCCTTCGTGCGCCATGCGGCCTTGATTTCGTCTGAACCTGCGTCGCGCTTGACGCCGAGAATCGAATAAAAATCACGCATCGAGGACACCAACAAACCTCATGCGGGAGGGCCCGTTCATGGCGCCCTGTCCGCGATACTGAAATGCCGCCCCGTCGTCTTCATGTGGGCCGCGCGATACAATCTGGTAAAGCCTCGCATGGGAGGTGCTAATCGAAGGTTACGCTGGGTCAGAGCGCACCTTGCGTTTCTTCTGGTTTGCTTAAGCAAATCTTTCGAATGCGATCGAAATCGCTGTGCCGTTTACGACTGGCGGTCAAAGCTCATCAGCTGCCAGTTGCCTGTGCCCGACGTGCAGGTCTTGCCGGAGAAATAAGCGATGCCTTCATATGAATGGCGCGTCGTGGAGAAGTTGCGGCAGATGACCCCGTCGCCTTTCTCTTCCTGGATGGCTGTGACCACACCGGCGCTGCCGGTCGTCGCATTGGCCCAGGGAAGAGGCTTGCCCTCGGTCTTGGACAGATCGGCGGACGACACGGCGCTCTGCACCGTCAGTTCGTCCGAATGGCTCGTGCCGTTGCCCTTCTTGGTCACGGTCGAAGTGGAGATCGAATTGTCCACGGTGTCTGAGCCGAACAGATCCATGCTGCTGCCGAAGCAGCCGCTGAGCGGAAGTGTCGCAGCGATGACGAGCAAGATAGAGCTTCTACGCATGCACCAACCCTTTGTACGCTCGACCGATTTTGCTATGTCTTCCAAAGGGCCTGCGATCCACTGCGTCGTCATCGGCGGCCAATATGCCTATCGGGAGCATTTTAGACAATATGTCAGATATCGGGTTAACAAGTGGTGACTTCACCGAAGAGAGCGAACCCTTTGCCCTTTTCGCAAGCTGGCTGAAGGATGCCGAAGCTTCGGAAATCAACGATCCCAATGCGGTAGCGCTCGCGACCGTGGATCCGGATGGTTTGCCAAATGTACGTATGGTGCTTCTCAAGGGCTTCGATATCAGAGGATTTGTATTCTACACGAACTTCGAGAGCCAAAAGGGACAGGAAATTCTCGGCCAGAAAAAGGCAGCCATGTGTTTTCACTGGAAATCACTGCGCCGCCAGATCCGGCTGAGGGGCGATGTCGAGGTTGTCTCCGACGAGGAAGCCGACGAATACTACCAGTCCCGGCCGCTCGGAAGCCGCATCGGCGCCTGGGCCTCTAAGCAATCCCGCCCGCTCGAAGGTCGCTTTGCGCTGGAAAAGGCGGTTGCCGAATACACGGCGAAATATGCCCTCGGAGACGTGCCCCGTCCGCCGCATTGGTCCGGCTTCCGGATCATCCCGCGTTCGATCGAGTTCTGGCACGACCGCAAGTTCCGCCTGCATGATCGCATCGAATTCCGCCGCGATGGCGACGGCTGGTCGAAGGTCCGGATGTATCCCTGAGAAGAGGGGAGTGGCTCAGCCGCCGGCCAGCTTCGACGGCAGGCCGGAGGCGAGCGCCTCGACATAGCGGCGCTTCTGATAAAACCCGTTGAGCGAGATCCGCGGCAACAGCTGCGGGCTCTCCATCGAGGTCGGGGATAGCGTCCCCGGTCGTGTCGTGACCGACAGCTTAAAGCCCGTCCAATCCGCGAAACCTGCCGTTCGCGGTGTCGCGCTCCTCGCATCGCCATACGGATAGGCAAAGGTCATCGGGCGTGTCCCCGTGAGCGCCGCGACATAATCTGCGCTCTCATTATACTCACGCAGAAGTTCCTCGTCCGTGAGTGCCGCAAGCCCCCGATGGCTGATGGTATGTGCGCCGTAGGACACCAGCGGATGACCGGCCAGAGCCGTCAGCTCGTCGCGGTCCATGACCAGTTCCGACACCAGCGCATGGGGATTGATGCCCGCCGTATGGGCTGCGGCATCGAGCGCAGCAATGCTCTTGGTTTCGTCTCCCGCCATCAGGAGCGTCGCCAGTGCCTCGAAGGCCGCACACTTTGCTCTAGCCGTGCTGCAATCGAGGTCGAGCCGTCCCGCCGGCAGGCAAATCGCCAGACGGTCGCGCTTCTCGATCAGGGTTGCGGCCGTATCCCACCACATCGTATGGCTGCGTTCCGACAGTCCCTTGCAGACGAAGATCGTGAAGGGCACGCCATGCCGCTCGAAGACCGGCAGTGCATGGTCGCGATTGTCCCGGAAACCGTCATCGAGGGTAAAGACCGCGAACGGCTGTCCGCCCGGCGGCTCGGCGAGCGCCCCTGGAACATCTTCAAGCCGAAGGAAGCGATAGTCTCGTGCCTTCAGTCGCCCGATAGCCGCATCGAGAAACTCGGGCGTGATCTCGAGGTGTTTGTTCGGCTGGAAAGGACGCGGGTCGGAGGGGCGAACATGATGCAGGGTGAAGATCACCCCACGGCCTTTCAGCCCCGTCGTCAGCCCCAGCCGCGACAGGAGGAACGAGGCTTCCAGCCCCGCGGTGATTGCCCCGCGCTTCAACCGCTGTTTGAACCGTCCCGCCATAGCCCTGCCTGAAATGTCATTCTACGCAATGTCGGTCAGGCTACCCTTCAACTCCTTAAACTAGGCTCAACGGCTTCTCTCAATTTTGTGGAGTATGCGCGGTCTGTTCTGCCGCAAGCCGGGTCGCCCGCCTTGCCAGCAACATGGCGGGGATCGTCCAGGCCACCGGGATCAGGAAGGTCGCCGAGAAGGCCTGATGGGCCTGCTCATTGCCCGACAACCCGCCAAGGCCGAGGCTGTTGCCGGCAAGCCCCGCAAGGGCTGCACCGATCGCAAAGCCTGCCGATTGCAGCGTTGGGATAAGCCCGGACGTCTTGTCCCGCTCGGCGCTCGTGCTCGCCTCCATGAGCATGTGGCTGAGAAAGGCCCAGCTTGCCCCGAAGGCAGCACCGACCACGATTTGCCCGGTGACGATGAGGATGAGCGATCCCTGGTAAAAGCCGACCGCAACCAGGATCATGCCGCAGGATTGCAGGAGAGGTCCGGCTTCGATCGCACGTCGCCGCGCTCTTTCCGCTCCGACATGAGCAACGAGCACGGCGACTAGGCTCCAACTCATCGCCATGATCGCCCCAAGCCCCCCGGCCGCCAGCGGACCGAAGCCAAAGCCCTGCTGCAAGCCGAAGACGAAGTAG
>JAIXSF010000470.1 GCA_027484835.1 Rhizobiaceae bacterium
AATCATCATCGCCGACGAGCCGACCAAGGGGCTCGATGTCAGCCGCCGCGACGAGGTGATCGCGCTTTTGATGCAGGAGGTGGCGGCCGGTGGTACGGTCCTTGTCATCACCCATGACCTGGCACTGGCCCGGCAGATGGGCGGCGATCTCGCCGTCATGCTGGAGGGCAAGATCATCGAGACAGGCGACGCTGTGGACGTGCTTAGCGCTCCCGCGCATGACTATACCCGTCGCCTGATTGCTGCCGAGCCGGAAAACTGGGCTCAGCGCGCTTCTGTGATCGCCAGCGATGCCGACTCGATCCTGATCGCCTCAGGCATCGCCAAGACGCGTGGTGGCAAGATGCTGTTTTCCGGTCAGGACCTGGCGCTTCGTCCCGGCGAGATCGTCGGTATTACCGGCCCGAGCGGCACGGGCAAGAGTTCGCTGGGCGACGTGCTGCTCGGGCTTTTGAAGGCCGATACAGGGCAGGTGACACGCCTGCCGCAGGCGAAACCCGTTCGCTATCAGAAGCTCTATCAGGATCCGCCATCGGCTTTCCCGCAGAAGATCACGCTCGGCGAGGCGATTGCCGATCTGGTTCGCCTGCATCGGCTTGATGGTAAGCGCGTGCAGCCTCTGATGGAGCGGTTGCGCCTCTCGCCTGCGCTTCTCACGCGCCTGCCGACGGAAGTCTCCGGCGGCGAGCTGCAGCGGTTCGCGCTGTTGCGGGTGCTGCTGCTCGATCCGGTCTTCCTGTTTGCCGACGAGCCGACCTCGCGGCTCGATCTCATCACGCAGCAGGAGACCATCGACCTCCTCACGGAACTGGCGCGGGAGCGCGATTGCGCGGTGCTGCTGGTGAGCCATGATGCCGCTCTGATCGAAAAGACCTGTGACAGGCAGGTGCGGATCGGCGGTGCCTGAAGCGTCTCACGCAAAACCGCGTACAGGTTTGCGCGGCTTGTTTCAGGCCGAGGCTTTCAGCCACAGCGTCTCGATAATGCCGGCCTCGTCTTTCGCGGGGTCGGCAAAGACTTGCTCGGCCAGCGCCAGTGCCTCGCGGCGGAGCTCCATCTGGCGGCGAATGATGATGTCGAGCAAGAAGGACTGGCCTTCCCCATCACCGAAGAGTTCGGGTTCGTGGTCGAGAAGGGTAGTCAGGACTGTCAGATCGTGTTAGTGGCCCAGCAGGTCGACCAGCTTTTTGGCGTAACCCTGCTTTGCGTCGAAGGCGCTTGGCCAGAGGTCATGGAGAAGGGACAGGTTCATCCAGTAGGCCTGGGCGGCCTTGCGCAGGTCGTGATAGGTCTCGCCGTGGCCTTCACCCTTGCAGGTTACCAACGCCTCCCGGGCGTCCTCCAGGCCCTTGCGCCAGCCCTTCGCGATGAGCTTTGCAGCGTGCCCCGGTTTTGACGGGAGTGTCAGATCGTCAAGGGTAAGGATGGCTTCGCGACATGCGGCGATGGCGCCGGACACCTTCGTCTCCAGGTCGCCTTCGGCTGCAGCAATCTCATCGCGCCGCAGTGCGAGAACTTCGCGGGTGGCTGCGAGCGTCTCGGCTTCGTCATCGGTGACCGCGTGGCTGGCGAGATGCTCAACCGTTACGATCAATGCCGTGGCGTCGCGGATTCGCGAGAGGTCACGTCCAGCGTCGCGAAGCCTGGCATTTTCGATGCGGCGGAAGGTCTTGTCGCTGGTGGCTACCAGTCGATAGAGATTGCGCAGGCGCTTGAAACGCTTCCTTGCGGCGTGGATCGCCTGGTGCAAGCCATCCGGCTGCGCTTCCAGGATTTCGATCGCCTTTTCGAACTCGCCGCGGGCGACGGATCGCACCTCGGACAGCAGCGGGCGGTCGGGCCTAATGCGATATGGCATGCACCAGCTCCGGCCGCATCCGCTCGGTCGCGAGGACCTGATTGGAATAACGCTTGTCGCCGGTGACTTCACGGCCGAGCCAAGTCGGTAAAGCGGGCCTATCGTCTTCCGAGGCCATCTCGACCTCGGCCGTAACCAGTCCGCGGTAGACGCCCTCGAAGACATCCACCTCCCAGGTGAAGCCCTCGAACTCGACCGTGTAACGGGTTTTTTCGATGACGTTGCCGATGGAAAAGGCAAGCATTTCCAAGGCGTCATTATGGGCGATCGGGTATTCGAACTCGTCGCGCGTCAGCATGCCCTTGCCGAACTTGATCGTCAGCTGGGCGGTCTCGTCATTGCGGGTGCGGACTCGGACAGACCGGTCGGGCTCGGCCGCGATATAGGCCTGCCGGATACGGGTTTCGGAGGTCACAGCCTGTCTCCAGCCATCGGTCCGGACGAGAAACTTGCGCTCGATTTCCTTCGCCATACGCTCACGCTCCGAAAAATTACGCCGCCGAACCATAGCGGAGGCCCGGCTGTTAGGAAACACGAAAGATTCCGTGCTACCTGTCAGGCTCGACATCGACGCTTTGTCGCGCTAGTGAAATGCCAATCTAATCGTTTTAAAAGAGGGTCCTGCCATGGGCGACAAAACCGAAAAGCTCCTCTCTACCCTGAAGCTACAGCCGGTCGTGCCGGTTCTGATCGTCGAAGATGCCAAGACTGCCGTTCCGCTGGCACGTGCTCTTGTCGCGGGCGGGCTGAAGGCGATCGAGATCACGCTTCGCACCCAGGCAGCGCTCGAGGCCGTCCGTCTCGTGGCCCAGGAAGTCGAAGGCGCCGTCGTCGGTGCCGGTACGATCCTCAACGCTGCGCATTACGCGGCTGCCGTCGAGGCTGGCTCGCAGTTCATCGTCAGCCCCGGCACGACGCAGGAACTGCTCGACGTCGCGCGTCAGTCCGACATTCCGCTTTTGCCGGGTGCTGCGACTGCATCTGAGGTCATGGCGCTGCGCGAAGAGGGCTACAAGGTGCTGAAGTTCTTCCCCGCCGAACAGGCCGGTGGAGCCGCCTATCTCAAGGCCCTGTCTTCGCCGCTTGCTGGCACGCTGTTCTGCCCGACCGGTGGGATCTCGCTGAAGAACGCCATGGACTATCTCTCGCTGCCGAACGTGGTCTGCGTCGGTGGCTCCTGGGTCGCGCCGAAGGAGCTGGTTTCTGCCGGTGACTGGGCTGGTATCACCAAGCTTGCCAGTGAGGCTGCTGCGCTGAAGGGATGATATCTGCGTCAATCGCTGACCGGACTGTTTGTAATGTCACAGTCGCTTCCTATCTAGGGAGCGACTGTTTCAACAAGGAGACCGCGATGTTCGACGCCAAGAAGCTGCTGGATCAATTCCTCGGATCGCAGATGCCGGGAGCCGCCGGATCGCTCGGCCAGAAGGGCACCGATCTGATGGGGCTCGCCAAGAACAATCCGTTGAAGACCGGCGCGCTGGCGGCCGTGCTGCTCGGCACCAAGACCGGTCGTTCGATCGGCGGCAGCGCGCTGAAGCTCGGCGGTCTCGCCGTGATCGCCGGCCTCGGCTACCAGGCCTATAGGAATTATCAGGCGGGTCAGAAACCGGAGCCGACTCAATCCCTGCCGGAGCTCCTGCCGCCGCCGAAGGACTCGCCCTTCAGCACGGAGCCGCAGGCTGTCTCAAATGATTTCGCCCTGTCGCTGGTGCGGGCGATGATCGCCGCCGCCAAGGCCGACGGTCACATCGATGTGCAGGAGCGGTCGCGGATCATGGACAAGGTCCATCTGTCGGGCCTTGGCGCTGAGGCCGAAGCCTTTATCGAGGCCGAGCTTGCCAAGCCGATCGATCTCGATGCGCTCGTCGCCTCGGCCAAGACCGAAGAGCAGAAGGTCGAGATCTACACAGCCTCGCGGCTGACCATCGAGCCGGATACGCGCACCGAGCGGGGTTATCTCGATATGCTGGCCGGCCGCCTTGGTCTTCCCGACGCCCTGGTCGATCACATCGAGGCAACCGTTGCGGCCGCCAAGGTCAGTCTGTGATGACAGGCTGCGGCATCGGGTCCGGTGCCGTGTCCATGCCGATGGTTGCCTTTGCCTGATCTCTGGCCTAAGCCTCGGACGATCGATCGGCCCGAGGCTTTATCATGCGTGACCTGTCCACCTTCAAGGGATGTCCGGCTCCCCAGCCCGTCAGGCTGGAGGGGCGTTTCGTCGTGATCGAGCCCTATGAGCGCGGCACGCATCTCGAGGCCCTCTGGGAGGGCCTTGGCGGAATGGCGATCAATCCGCTGCTCACCTATTTCACCCAGCCTGACTTCGGGGGCATCGAGGACTTCGATGCCTGGCTCACCACCGTCCAGAAGGGCGGATGGGTGACGCTCGTCTTCAGGGACAAGGCGACAGATGCGGTCGTCGGCATGGGCAACTACATGCGACCCGATCCGGCCAACGGCGTCGTCGAGATTGGCGGCGTTGCCCATGGTCCGGCGATGAGCCGTTCGCCGCTTGCCACCGAGGTGCATTACCTGCTCGCGCGGCACGTCTTCGACGATCTCGGCTATCGGCGCTACGAATGGAAGTGCCATAACGAAAACGAGCCCTCCAAGGTGACGGCGAAGCGCTATGGCTTCAGCTTCGAGGGTGTGTTCCGGCAGCACATGCTCTCTAAGGGAAAGAACCGGGATACCGCCTGGTTCTCGATGATCGACAGCGAGTGGCCCGTGATCCGCGCCGCCTTCGAGGCCTGGCTTTCCCCCGAGAATTTCGACGAGACCGGCCGCCAGCGGCGCCGGCTGGAAGATCTGCGGGCCGAACTCGCAGCCTCCCCGACCTGATAGGAAACCCAATCGTGAAGCCGAATATCTTCAGCATCATCCTCAATGTCGGCACGGCGATCGTCGTTGCAGCGCTTGCCTATGCGAGCTTCAAGAGCGCTACCGTCGCCTGGTCGGTGGGCATCTGCGTGGCGATCGGGGTTGTTGTCTATGCCTTCCGCTTCCTGCCCGAGCCCAAGAAAGCGGCTGCAAGGGAAGGCTCGTCGCTCTCGCCCCGTTCCCCTGCGGCGCAGGCGGCCGTCGTGGTTGCCGTGATTTTTGGCCTGATGCTGGTGGTGCCGACCGTCGTGCTCTGGCTCGGCCGCTATTCGCCGGAACTCGGCGCGCTGGTCGGCGGCATCGCCTTGATGGCGCTGTTTCTGATCCTCTGGCTTCGCTCCCGCTATCAGCGCAGCCATGAGGGTGACGAAGGCTGAGGACCTCAGGCGCTCAGGCTTGCTGCCAGGAGCAGCGCGCCGAGCAGGATGACGAGTAGGGCCGCACCCACCTCGATGGAGCTCGCAACCACTCCGGCGCGTCGTGAGCCGGGGCCGGATAGCTTGAGCGCCACGCTCTTTGCGCCGACCGCAAGGCTTGCCAGAAACGAGACAGTGATGGCCGTGCCGAGCGCCATGGCCAAGACGGAAAGCACGCCGCCGAGCAGCAATCCGTTCAGAAGCGAAAAGGTCATGACCAGAAGCGCGCCGGAGCAGGGGCGCAGACCGACCGCAATCACAGCCGACCATGCATCGCGCAAGCCGAAGACGCTGCCGCCGACAAGGCTCGGGTCGGGAAGATGGGCAACGCCGCATTCGTGGCAGACGGAGCCGGGTGAAAGCGCGTCATGATCGTGGGCGACGGCCGTGGCGCGGAAGCGCGACCCTGTCGTCTCGCGCTCTGCGCTTAAGCCCGACGGGCCGGCGAACAGGGAGGCTGTGATGCTGTCGCCCGAGGTCGTCGCCTCGGCGCCACCGAAGAGGGGTCCCGAGGCTGGTGCCGGTCTCGCCTGAGAGAACGAGGCCCGGAGTTTGCGCACAAGAAGCCAGATCCCGAAGGCAACGATCATCGCGTAGCTCGCGATCTCGAGCGTGCGCGTTGCATCGGTCATGCTGATCGACGTGCCGCGGAGCGTGATATAGGCGGTGCCGACCACCACGATTGCGACCAGTCCCTGCAGGAAGGCCGAGACGAAGGAAATGACGATGCCGCGGCGCAACTCGATTTCATTGGCGAGCAGATAGGACGATATCACGGCCTTGCCGTGGCCTGGGCCGGCGGCGTGGAAGACGCCGTAGGCAAAAGATAGGCCGACAAGTGTGGCGAGGCTCCAGGGATCCTCGCGCATGGCCTTGAGCGCCGTTGTCAGCGACCGGTAGAAGGCTTGCTGGTGGTCGTTGATCCAGACGAGCAGTCCGGCGAAGGGGCCGCCCGACGGCTGATAGCTCGGCTCGGCGGTTCCAA
>JAIXSF010000502.1 GCA_027484835.1 Rhizobiaceae bacterium
ATCAGCAGGCGACAGTTGTTCGTGCCGAGATCGAGCGCGGCGTAGAGATCATCCGGGCTGCCATCCTGGCCAAGGCGGGTGCGCTCATGGCCCTGCGGCATTCTCGGTTGCTGATGCGGCGGTGGCTGGGTGGCAGGCGCCGATACCGGCTCGGGCCGGCGCGGCTTGGCCGATAATGCCGATGGCGGCTCGGAACCGGCAAGCGGGCGCACATGGCCCGGCTTCTGGACGACAGCATGGCGATTGCGGTTGCGCTTGCGCTTGCGGCCCGATCGCGAGCCTGGTCCGTCCGCTGCCTGGTCTTCGCCAAGAGGCGTTGTGCGGACACGGGCCGATCGCTCGATCCCGGCGTGATCGTCAAGAGACGATCTCGGCGTTACACCTGTATCGCCGCCGTCCCTGGGACTGCCGTCATGGATTTTGCCGTTCGCCAGCCCGCCATTCAGCGCAGCGGCCGCAGGAGCGCCGCCCTTGCCGCGCCGACGGCGCTTGCGCTTGCGGATGGGGCCATCCGCAAAGACTGATTCGGAACGTCGCTCGGGAACCGGCGTACCCGCCGATCCTGCCGAGGCAGAAGCTTCGTGACCGCTTTTCACCGGCCCCGCCTTCTTGCCCTTGCCGCGCCGGCGGGAAGACCCACCCTTTCGCTTGCCTGTCGACGCCCCCTCGCTGTTCGGCTGTCCGCCGCGATTGGGGTCTGTCACTGAAGTTATCCACTGCACCGCGCAAGGCGCCAAGATCGACGCATGCCGCTGGTGTCATCATTCGTTTCGTTGGACAAAGCATACCAGCGCAAGCCCAGAGCGCCAAACGGTTTTTCAGTAATGGGCCAAGACCGCCAGCGACCGCATGGCCCACAGCGAAACGAAGACCCAAGCCCGCGGCCCCGCCCTTCCCCCATATCGTTTTTCCACGCCTATCATTTTTTTGAAATTCGGTCTTTGCAATGCCGGATGTTTTGGCTATAAGCCCGCTCACCGATCGCTGCGGCGATACCCTGGTGGGGAATAGTTCAACGGTAGAACGACGGACTCTGACTCCGTTAATCTTGGTTCGAATCCAGGTTCCCCAGCCAATTCTCCCAAAAGACCTTGATTCCTAAGTTTTTCCGTTGTGCCGGATCCCATTTTGGGGTCATCGGCGACCTGATGCCCAAAGGTGATGCACAAAGGTGAGACCCAAGCCGAAATCGGCTGGGGGCCTTAGCCGGCGCTTGAATGGTGACACCCCTCCATCCGGTCTTGCCGTATCAAGTCGGCCGCCTTTTCGGCGATCATCACCACCGGTGAGGCGGTATTGCCCGAGACGATACGGGGCATGATGGAGGCATCGACGACGCGCAGGCCCTGGATGCCCGCTACCCGCAGCGAGGGGTCGACCACGGCGTCGGGGTCCGGACCCATTCGGCAGGTGCCGACGGGGTGAAAAATTGTCGTGGCGATGTCACCGGCTTTTTGCAGCAGGACTTCGTCATCCTGGAACTCTCGGCCAGGCAGGATCTCCTCGGGCGCGAACGGGCGAAGGGCGGCGGCAGACATCACCTGTCGCGCCTGACGGATGGCGGCAACCGCGACGGAACGATCATGATCGGTCGAGAGGTAATTTGGGCGGATCTCCGGCTGCTGGCCCGGATCAGCGGAGGTTATGTGGCAGGTGCCGACGCTGGTCGGGCGCAACTGGCAGACCGAGACGGTGATTGCCGGAAACGGGTGGAGCGGATCGCCGAGCTTGTTGGTGGAGAGCGGCTGGATGTGATATTCGATGTCGGGCCGATCCTCGTCCGGGCCTGACCGGGTGAACATGCCGAACTGGCTGGGTGCCATGGACATGGGACCAGAACGGAAAAGGGCATATTCGGCGGCGATCTTCATCTTGCCGCGCCAGGAATTGGCGAGTTGGTTCAGGGTCACCGTTTTCTTCACCTTGAAGACCGTGCGGATCTGCAGATGATCTTGCAGGTTCGCCCCGACGGTCGGCTTCGCCATGATCACATCGATGCCAAGCGACCAGAGGCGAGCGGGATCGCCAATGCCGGAGAGTTCCAGCAGCTTCGGCGAGTTGATGGCGCCGGCAGCGAGGATCACTTCGCCTGACGCTTTCGCGGAGAAGGAGCCTCCCGGCGTGCGATAGTCGACGCCGGTCACGCGTTTGCCCTCGAAGGTGAGGCGCTCGACCAGGGCATGCTGGACCAGACGCAGGTTGGGGCGTTTCAGGGCAGGCCTTAGAAAGCCCCTGGCCGTATTCCAGCGGACGCCCTTATGCTGGTTGACGTCGAAGAAGCCGGATCCTTCATTGTTACCGTCGTTGAAGTCGGTACGCGGTTCGATGCCGAATTCACGAGCACCTTCCTGGACGGCCTGCAGGATATGCCATTTCAGGCGCTGGCGGCTGACCTTCCAGGGGCCACCCTTTGCATGCATGTCTCCTGATGGACCGTGATAGTCCTCTGACTTCCGAAAATAGGGCAGCACATCCGACCAGCCCCAGCCGGGATTGCCAAGGTCGCGCCAGCCGTCGTAGTCGGCGGCCTGACCCCGCATGTAAATCATCCCGTTGACCGAGGTGCAGCCGCCGAGCACCTTGC
>JAIXSF010000075.1 GCA_027484835.1 Rhizobiaceae bacterium
AGCGAGCACCGGCATGGACGCTGTGGCTGGTGAAGCCCTTGTCGTAGCCCGGGCCACCATTCGAGGCGTAGCCGAACATGTCGCCGCCAGCCGTATGGCGGAAGCGGTAGCCAAGGTCAGCCTTGACGTTGCAGGTGACGTCGATCGAGGCGCCGGCCATCAGCTGGTAGGCGAAGCGCCAGCTGCCCTTGCCCTCGTGTTCGATCGTCGGATCGCAACCAGAACCATCGTCAGCGCAAGACGTGTTGCGCAGCTTGTCCCACTTCACGTACGAGCCGCCGATACCGGCACCGACATAGGGTGTGAAGTAGGCGTAGGTTCCGAGATCGACATAGGCGTTGGCCATGAGCGTGTAGGCCTTCATGGCAGAGATATCTGCAGAGGTACAGGCAACGGCGCACGCACCACCGCCAGCGCCGCCACCGGTGGTCGAGCCGTTGAAGTCAGACTTGAACATGTAGTCGAAGGTCAAGTCGGTGCGCAGGTAGCTGTTGGTCTGGTAACCGACACCACCGCCGAGCCAGAGGCTGTCCTTGATCGAGGAAGTCGCGAAGTCGACTTCGTTGTCGTTGCCACCCTGGAAGTACTTGGCGCCACGCAGCTTGTTGAAGCTGTAGCCGAGATCGCCGCGCAGATACCAGCCAGAGGCTTCGGCAACGGTGACTTCCGGCGCCTCGACATAGGCGGGCTGCGGCTCGGGCTGATAAACGTCTGCAGCATAGGCAGCCGAGCTGGCGAGCAGGGCGGCCGCTGCCGCGGCAAGAATGGTTTTCGTCATGACAGGATACTCCAAGTCCAGCGTTGTCGCGTCGGACAGCTGATGCCCGACATCCTGAATTGGGACAGATAATGGAGTGGAAAGGTTAAGTTGGAATTAACTACAGATGTTAACTCTGACCGTCAGCAACTTGTTTACCCTGATACTTGACCAAGACAATGCCTTGAGCTGATAGGCCCGCTGACGAGGGCCATTCGCAGACGTGCTTGGGAAGGAATACAGTTGCAGCGAGGAGCGTCTGCCAAAAGCGTCGTTGCATCGGACAACACGACGAGCCTGAGGCTCCGACAGCCGCCCTGCCCTCACCGTTCGAGAAGCACTCGTTGAAGGGCGGCTATGTCTGCCATCGATGCATCAGGCGGCTTCGGCCGCCCGTTCCGAAAGCCCGGCGAACAGCTCCACGGAGCGCAGGCGCGCGCGCAGATCGTGGACAGGCGTTGATACGATGATCTCGTCTGGCCGCACCTCCGCCATGAACCGCGACAGCTTCTCGGCTGCCGTTTCTTGCGATCCAACAATGGCGTAACGCAGGGTGTGCTCCACGCCGATCCGTTCGATGTCGGTCCAGAAGCCCTCCATCGTATCCACAGGTCGCGGGAACGGCCGGCGCACGTTTCGACGCAGATTGACGAACTGCTGCTGGGCAGAGGTGAAGAGGCGCTCGGCCTCTTCGTCCGTGTCCGCCACGGCGGCCATGACCCCCACCATCACATGCGGCTTCTGAAGCCCGGCAGATGGCTGGAAGCGATCCCGGTAGATCGCAACCGCGTCGAGCAGCTGATCAGGCGCGAAATGGGAGGCGAAGGCGTAGGGAAGACCGAGTGCCGCCGCGAGATGCGCGCTGTAGAGGCTCGATCCGAGCAGCCACAAAGGGACATGGGTGTTCATGCCGGGTACGGCGATCAGCCCGCCCTCGTCATCCGGCGCGCCGAGCAGCCGTTGAAGTTCCAGAATATCATGCGGGAAGCTTTCTGCACCCGCCTCCATATTGCGGCGCAGGGCGCGAGCGGTGCGCATGTCGGTGCCGGGTGCGCGGCCGAGCCCGATCTCGATCCGCCCGGGATAAAGCGCTTCCAGCGTACCGAACTGCTCGGCAATCACCAGCGGAGAATGATTGGGCAGCATGATACCGCCCGAACCGACGCGTATGGTCTTGGTGCCGGCTGCAACATGCGAAATGACAAGCGCCGTTGCGGCACTGGCAATGCCCGGCATGCCATGGTGTTCGGCGAGCCAGAAACGGCGGTACCCGTTCTTCTCTGCGGTCTGGGCGAGGCTTCGCGAGGCATCAAGAGCCTCACGGACCGAATGTCCTTCGGCGATGGGAGAGAGATCGAGAATGGAAAACGGTATCATGTCGGCGGCCCTGTTCTATGCGTTTCCACTATGTAGTCAGCCGTCGCGAACCACCCAAGAGGTGACGATAATAAAATATAATCACTTCGGTTCGTTTTCGGTTTGTTCACATTTCGCTGGCACATCTGCCCAGAACTGCACTAGGGTTCCTCATGACTTCCACGATTCGCATCATTGGCATAGACCCCGGCCTTCGCCGTTGCGGCTGGGGCGTCATAGAGACGCTCGGCAATTCCTTGCGTTTCGTCGCCTCGGGCACCGTGACCTCGGACGGCGATATGGACCTCGCCTCCCGCCTCTGTCAGTTGCATGATGGCCTTGCCGAAGTGGTGCACGGCTACAAGCCGGATGAAGCAGCCGTTGAGCAGACCTTCGTCAACAAGGATGCGGTCGCCACACTGAAGCTCGGCCAGGCACGCGGCATAGCCATGCTGGTTCCGGCCCGCGCCGGGCTACCAGTCGCCGAATACGCGCCGAATGCGGTCAAGAAAGCGGTCATCGGCGTTGGCCACTGTGAGAAGCAGCAGATCCACATGATGCTGAAGATCCTGATGCCGAAGGCTGAATTCAAGGGCAACGACGCCGCCGACGCGCTCGCCATCGCCATCTGCCACGCGCACAATCGCGGCGGCGACCGGATGCGCAAGGTCCTCGCCTCCGCCTGATTTGTTCTTGACTTGTTCCACTTGGGCAACTAAGTAATACCTCAGAGGTATTACTTATGCGCGTCACCGAAAAAGGCCAGGTCACCATCCCAAAGGACGTCCGCGACCATCTGGGCATCGCGCCAGGCTCGGACGTCGATTTCGTCGTGGTCGATGCCGGCGTAATGCTGGTGAAGAAATCAGATGCGAAGGATGCCTTCCGCAGTTTCGATGAATGGGCAGAAAGTATCGAGGGCACCTTTCAGACGGATGGCATGACGGCGGACCAATATGTCGACTGGCTGCGGGGACCGCGCGATGACCTCGACCCTCGTTGACACCACTACTCTGATTGATGTGCTCGGCCCCAACAGCCCCACGCGAGCCTGGTCGCTCCAGGCACTGAAGCAATGCTTTGAGGAAGGCGAGTTGGTGATTAATCCCGTCATCTGGGCAGAGCTTGCCGCCTCACCGCTGAGCGAGCAGCAGCTGTCGGCAACACTCGACTGGCTGAACCTCAAGAAGGAGCAATTTTCCTATGAGATCGCCTTTCGGGCAGGCAAGGCGCATCTTGATTATCGACGCAATGGCGGACAGCGGGAGAGGACCCTGCCGGACTTCTTCATCGGCGCCCATGCCGCTGTTCGATCACACCGACTCCTGACACGGGGTGCAGCGCGCTATCGCAGCTATTTCCCCCACCTCGATATCGTCTCCCCCGACACCCATCCCCTGTAACGCGACGGACGCACCCATGATCGGCAAACTCAAAGGCACCATCGACGAAATCGGCGACGACTATGTTCTCGTCGACGTCCACGGCGTCTGCTACGTCGCCCACTGCTCGTCGCGAACGCTGTCGCGCATCGGGTCCGCCGGCGAGGCCGTGATACTGTTCATCGAAACCTATGTCCGCGAAGATCAGCTGAAGCTCTTTGGTTTCATGAGTGCGCTGGAGAGGGAGTGGTTCAACCTGCTTCAGAGCGTCCAGGGCGTCGGGGCGAAGGTGGCACTGGCCGTCCTGTCCACCCTGACCCCGTCTGAACTCGCCAATGCAATCGCCCTGCAGGACAAGGCTGCGATCTCCCGAGCCCCGGGCGTCGGCCCGAAAGTGGCATTGCGTCTCGTCACCGAATTGAAGAACAAGGCTCCCGCATTTGCCGGCGAAGCCGCTGCCAATATCGGCCTCAAGCAGGAACTTGGCGAAGGCGTGGCCTCCGCGCCGGTCGCCGACGCCGTGTCCGCGCTGACCAACCTTGGTTACTCCCGCGACCAGGCAGCCAATGCCATCGCGGCGGCGCTCAAGAACGGCGGCGAAGGGGCGGACAGTGCCAAACTGATCCGGCTCGGGCTGAAGGAGCTTTCGCGGTAGGAATGGTTGCGGACACGAAAGACTGGTAGCCTCATGGTAAGAAATTCTGAAAGTGGTAAGACATGGGTGCCTTCACCGTGATGACCCCTAAGGGTCAGATTACGATCCCGAGCGAAGTTCGAGAAGCGTTGAAACTGGAACCAGGAACCCGGTTCCATGTCGCCGCGCGCAATGTTCAGGGGATTGCGATCCCAAACAACAAGAATCTGATGCACCTCGCCGGGATCTTCAAACGATCACCCGGCATGGAACTCCTCGCATGAACACCAACAACCCTATCCTCTCCCCCGAAAAGAAGGGGGAAGACCTCGATGCGGCACTGCGTCCGCAGACGCTCGACGACTTCACCGGACAGGCCGAGGCGCGCGCCAATCTGAAGATTTTCATCGAGGCGGCCAAGAACCGCGGCGAGGCTCTGGACCATGTGCTGTTCGTCGGTCCGCCGGGTCTCGGCAAGACGACGCTGGCGCAGATCATGGCCAAGGAACTCGGCGTCAACTTCCGCTCGACCTCGGGGCCGGTCATCGCCAAGGCCGGCGACCTCGCCGCTCTGCTGACCAATCTCGAAGAACGCGATGTGCTGTTCATCGACGAAATCCATCGCCTGAGCCCCGCCGTCGAAGAAATCCTCTATCCGGCCATGGAAGATTTCCAGCTCGACCTGATCATCGGCGAAGGCCCCGCCGCCCGCTCGGTCAAGATCGACCTGTCGAAGTTCACTCTGGTTGCCGCCACCACCCGTCTGGGCCTTCTCACGACGCCTCTGCGCGATCGTTTCGGGATCCCGGTGCGGCTGAATTTCTACACAGTGGAAGAGCTGGAATCGATTGTCCGCCGAGGCGCCCGCCTCTTGAACCTGCCGATGACGGAAGACGGTGCACGGGAGGTCGCCCGCCGCGCGCGGGGTACCCCGCGCATCGCCGGTCGTCTTCTGCGCCGTGTGCGCGATTTCGCCGAAGTCGCCCGTGCGGAGGCCGTTACCCGCGAGATCGCCGACGAGGCACTCACCCGGCTCAATGTCGACAACATGGGTCTCGACCAGCTCGACATACGCTACCTCTCGATGATCGCCGTCAACTTCGGTGGCGGACCGGTCGGCATCGAAACGATCGCAGCGGGTCTCTCGGAGCCGCGCGACGCCATTGAGGACATCATCGAGCCTTACATGATCCAGCAGGGGTTTATCCAGCGCACGCCCCGCGGTCGCGTCTTGACCGCAACTGCCTGGAAACATCTGGGCATGACCCCGCCCAAGGACCTGGAAGCTGCCCAGTTCCGCCTGACGCTCGAGGACGACTGAATGATCACACGACGAGGACTGCTGAAGCTCTTTGGGGCCGGTGTCCTCGGACTTGTGGCAACGGTGGCCTACCCCTTTACTGAAGTGATGGCTCGGCCGCGCATCACCCGATATGCGCTCACACCGCGAGGCTGGACTCCCGGGCTCTCAATTCGCGTGGCCGTCATCGCCGATATCCACGCCTGCGAACCGTGGATGAGCGTCAAGCGGATCAAAGCGATCTGCAGCCAGGCCATGGAATTGCGACCAGACTTGATACTGTTGCTCGGCGACTACCGGACGGGCCTGAATTATATAACCGAGCAGGTCCATCCATCGGATTGGGCGGCCGCTTTGAACATCTTACAGGCACCGCTTGGGGTACATGCCATTCTCGGCAACCACGATTACTGGGAGGATCCGGCCTTTCAGCAGGATCCGAGCGCCACGCCCGTTGCATTGCAGGCGCTCCGGAATGCCGGAATAGCCACCTATGTCAACGAGACCGTTCGGCTCGAGAAGGATGGACAGGGCTTCTGGCTCGCCGGCCTTGGCGACCAGATGGCGCTGTTGCCGGGCAAAGCC
>JAIXSF010000328.1 GCA_027484835.1 Rhizobiaceae bacterium
CCGCGATAGAGAATGAAGGCAACATCGGTCAGGAGGGGATGGTTGGAATCGGCGCGGTAGATCAACGACGCCGTCATGTAGATCGCTTCGTTCTCGACATAGAGACGGCTTGAAGGCTCAATATCCTTGAGTTCTTCCGGCGTCGGCAAAGGAATGCCGATCCTGCCCTCGACGAAGTGTTCCTCTTCGCGGCTCGGCTTGACCAGATCGATCCAGATAATGTCTTCGGAAAAATCGCCGACTGCCGGCTCGGTGCCAATGACCTCGGCACTTCCGTCTCTTCGATAGGCCCTTATCAAGGACTGGTCACCTTCATGGCACGCCGCGTTGTTGAGATCGCGGACACAATCATAGACCGGGAACGAACGCCAAGGCAATTGCTGCAGCACAGCAATGCGCTCACTGCACGCCTATAGTCTTAGTCACCCGTGAGGAACAAGGAGGCTGGACCGTTATTCGAAGACGATCGCCGGTGCCGCGCGGCCCGAGCGTGCCTTGACCTGATCCCATACACGCGTTGCAATCTCGCGATAGACACGCGCCTGCGGACCATCTGGCTCGCTTGCAACCACGGGCGTTCCGGCATCGGAGGTCTCGCGGATGGAGATGGTGAGCGGCACTTCGCCAAGGAAGGGAACGCCGATCTTCTCGGCCTCTGCCCTTGCACCGCCATGGCCGAAGATGTCGTAGCGGTTGCCGGTATCCGGTGCGATGAAATAGCTCATGTTTTCGACGATACCGAGAACCGGTACCTCGACCTTGTTGAACATGTTCAGGCCCTTGCGGGCATCGATCAGGGCCAGGTCCTGCGGCGTGGAGACAATGACGGCGCCCGACAGCGGCACCTGCTGCGCCATGGTCAACTGCGCATCGCCGGTACCCGGCGGCATGTCAACGATCAGCACGTCGAGATCGCCCCAGGCGACTTCGCGCAGCATCTGCATTAGAGCCGACTGGACCATCGGTCCGCGCCAGATCATGGCGGTGCCCTCGTCAACGAGGAAGCCCATCGACATGACCTTGATGCCGTAGTTCTCCATGGGCACGATGATGCGGTTCTCGATCTGTTGCGGGCGCCCGGTGATCCCGAGAAGGCGCGGCATGGACGGGCCATAGACATCGGCATCGAGAATGCCGACGCGCAGGCCATTGGCCTTGAGGCCCAGAGCAAGGTTGACCGCCGTCGTGGATTTGCCGACGCCGCCCTTGCCCGAGGCCACGGCGACGATCGCTTCGATCCCCGGCACCCCTGCCTTGGTCCTCTGCTGACCGCTTGGAGCGGGGGCGTGGCTGTGCCCGTGGTCGTGAGTGTGCGCAGGTGCCGTCGCTTGCGGACGCGGTGGTGGCGGCGCTGAGCCCTGCTTGCGTTCTGCCGTCAGGCTGACCACGGCGCCCTTGACGCCCGGCAGAGCCTTGACGGTGCGCTCTGCCGCTTGGCGCAGCGGCTCCAGTTCCTGGGCACGTTCGGCGGGCACGTTGATCGAAAAATAGACCTTGCCGTCGGAGATGAAGACATCGGACACCATGCCGAGTTCGACGATGTTGCTGTCGAGATCCGGTCCACGGATCCCCTTCAGCGCTTCAACCACACGGTCACGCGACAACTCGGTCATTTCGATCTTCTTTCCACTCGGTCTTACACGTCAGCGCATTGAGATAATGGAGCGTGAGCCAATCGCCAACAGCAAATGCGGCGTTACGGTGCGACCTTTGCGGCATAAACAGACAAGCCGCCTGCGGAGAGCACCCCCCGCGGCGGCTTGTCAGGCTGCACCCTTTGAAGGGTGTCGTGCATCGTCCCCTCTGGACTGACTGAGAGAATGCACGAAGCGTGCCAAACTGAAGATCACGGGGAAAGCTGGGTTTTGGATGCGCAGCCAAGCCTTAGCTGACGGCAGATGCCGGGAAAGTGGGCGGCACTTTTGCCAGCCGCACAAAAAAGCACCAGTGTTTACACTTACTTGATCAGACCCAGCCTGAGCGCCTTGGCGACTGCCTGGGTTCGGTTGACCGCATCCAGCTTCTTTGTCGCACGGTTCAGGTAGTGGTTGATCGTGTGTTCCGAGAGGGTCAGGATCTCGGCAATCTCGACGCTGGTCTTGCCCGCTGCCGTCCAGTTCAGGCAGTCGAGTTCGCGCTCGGTCAACATGTCGCTGTTGCGGCTGTCCATCTCGCGGATTTCAGCAAGCCGGTTGAAGACATGCGCGGCGATATAGGCGAGCTGCATCATTTCCAGCGTGTCGAAGAGGTCCCGATCGCCGATGAAGGAAACGGCACCGCGCGCACCCGTTGCATCGTGCACCGGGAAATAGGCGCCACGGTTCATGCGGAAGCGGTGGAAGAGCGCCTTGGAGATCTCTCCGGACTTGGGATCACGCTGCTGCGCGACGTCGTCGATGTCGAAAGAGATCGGGATGGAGGCGCGACGCAGATGGGCAAGCACCGGGCTTCCCGAGAGGAGAGCGACCTGGTCGAATTCAGTAAGGAGATCGGCGGGCCAGTTGGTGATGATCGAGCTGCTGCTCAGATCCTGGGCCGTCGAGCCCGGCATGTTCAGGACCATGAAGGCGCGTGCGCCATAGGTTTCGGTGACCCGCCTCATGAAACGGAAGACGTCGAACTGGGTCTTGAAGCCCTTCACGTCGGTGATGAGGCCCTCGACACGCGCGGCAATTTCCCTGTTCTCGCTTGTTGTCACGGGAATGCCCATGGCGTTTCTACGGCCATGCTCTTCGGGAATATTGTCCAAGACGTATACGTCAATTGCTATATCACCTGCCATTGGCCATGGATCGGGAACGCGTGGCTAAACTCAAGCTTTAGCGGATACCCCATCCTCGCCGGATCTTGCTTGCGCCATCTTGCGAAAAGAATGAATGAGGGACACCCAAAGGCGATATCAACAGCGAATCTGTTCCCTTAGGTTGCCGGAGCATAGACTTGTAAGACCGGCAGGGTCCAGATACCCCACAAATTTTACCGTAAACCTCTGTCTTCGACCTTAGTCGCAAAGCAGAGATAGACCAGCAGCGACAGGAGGACGAGCGTGATTGCGACAGAAAGCTTCAAAGGCAAGGCACTGATTGAGGCGCGGATGGAACTGGGTGAAGGCCCGACCTACGATCCGCTTTCCGACACGCTCTACTGGTTCGATATCCTCGGCAAGACGCTCTGTGCCCTCAACGTCGAATCCGGTCGCCTGACGTCGCACGAGCTGCCCTTCCTCGGCAGCGTTCTTGCCATCATCGACGAAAAGCGGCAGCTGATTGCCTCCGACCACGGCCTTTTCGTGCGCGACAGTGTGAGCGGCCAGCTTTCCGCCTATGCCGCGATCGAGAGCAAGCCGGAAAACCGCTCGAATGACGGCCGCGTCCATCCGAGCGGCGCGCTGTGGATCGGCACCATGAGCCGCACCGCCGACACGGGCGCCGGCGCGATCTATCACGTAGCCGGTACAACGGTGACCAAGATCTTCGACGCTGTCAGCATTCCGAACGGCATCTGCTTCTCTCCTGATGGCTCGGTCGGTTACTTCAATGACTCCAAGGTCAACCACCTGATGCGGGTGGAGCTTAATCCCTCGACCGGTCTGCCGGCTTCGGCCCCGGCCGTGTTCATCGACCAGTCCCAGCGCCAGGGCGTCATCGACGGATCGGTGGTCGACCTCGAAGGCACGATCTGGAACGCAAACTGGGACGGCGGCGCAGTGGATCGCTATGCACCCGACGGTCGGCACATCGCTCGCTATGCTGCACCCGTACGCCGCCCGACCTGCCCCGCCTTCTACGGCAAGCACCTCGACCGACTGGCTGTCACCTCCTGCTGGGAAGGCCTGACCGCCGAAGAACGCGCCGAGGATTCTCTGGCCGGTGTCACCTTCGATCTCGGTGTCAGCGTACTTGGCAAGCCCGAGCCGCGCTTCAAACTCTAAGGACATCACAAACGCCAGATGCGGGGCCCAAGGCGGCCCCGCAAACCACTTTCGGCACATTTTGTTCCGGCAGATACCTCAAAATATTCAAGGACTAACGGGCGGAACGATCGTGGGGCCCGGGCATTTTCCTCTCGAACCGACGCGGCCCGGACGGGTAGCGTCAGTCGCAAGACCATCTCAGAGGAAAGGTAGGTCCACCATGAACAAGACTCTCAAGACACTCGCCGCCGCCATGCTGCTCAGCTCGACCGCAATGGCTTCTTTCGCCGTCGCTCAGGACGCCGGCACCGGTGCCACCACGACCCCGCCGGCTGCCACGAACGGCGCTGACACGATGACCCCGGCCCCGGCCGCCCCAGACGCTGCTTCGGGCGCAACGACCGGCACGATGGGCACCACGGCTCAGGCTCCCGCAGCCTCCGCTACGGGCACCTATCTGACGGAGCAGGCTGAGAACCAGATTTCGGTCAACGACTTCATGGGCAAGGCCATCTACACGTCCGACAATCAGTCGATCGGCGACATCAACGACCTTCTCGTTGCCAATGACGGTGGCGTTGTTGCCGCAGTCGTCGGTGTTGGCGGTTTCCTCGGCATTGGCGAAAAGAACGTCGCCATCCCGTTCGACAAGATCACCATCACCCGCGAGACCGCGTCTGGCGATGCAGCTGAAGCTGCTGCCGATGGCGAAACCCAGGCTGAAGTCGTTGCCGAAGCGGAAGTCCGCCTGACGACGACGGAAACCGCGGAAAGCCTGCGCAACGCGCCGGAGTTCCGCACCCTGGATGACCAGGCTGCCGACGCCGGTAGCTCGACCATGGGTACGACCGACGGCACCACCACCTCGTCGACGGACAACAACTAATCCCGGAACGAGCCACGTGCTCTTCTTCCTGAGGGGCGGCGCTTCGGCGCCGCCCTTTCACGTTCAAGCTAAAGAAGGCTGCAGTAGCGCAGCGCATCGTAGATCGCGGCGTGAATGTTGCGGCTTCCGACTGCATCGCCGATGCGCAGCAGATCGAAGGCGGCCTTTCCGTCCTTCGCTGGCAGCGGATCGCGTCTGGCAATGAGTGCCGGATAATCGACTGCGCCGCGGTTGCGGGATAGCGGCTTCAATTCCAGATAAAGATCCGCATTGGCCATGGTGCCATGCTCCACGACCACCTGCGCGACACGGCGTTCGACACGGGTATCGGCGAAATCCGAGCCGAGGGTTGCGACGAGGCCGTTCCCCTCGCGGCGGACCGCCACCAGTTTGGTATTGATCGTCACCCGGACATTTCTTTCAGCAAAGACCTTCGCATAGGGCACGTGGTTCATGCCGCCCATTTCGGGCGCAAAGAAGCGCTCCGGCGAGACGACCTCCAGTTCGACGCCTGCCCTTGCGATCACCTCTGCAGCACTCATGCCGGGATGGCCGCCATTATCATCGAAAAGCAGCACTGGACCCTCGGGCTTGATGCTGCCCGCGAGGATATCCCAGCTCGATGTGACCAGATCCTCACCGGCCTCCAGCTCCGGCGACTGGGCGATGCCACCGGTCGCGATCACCACCAGATCTGGATTGAAGGCGAACACATCGTCGGCGCCGGCATAGGTGTCGTAGTGGATGGCAACGCCGAGGCGATCGAGTTCTGCCAGACGCCAGTCGACGATGCCGACCATCTCCTTGCGGCGCGGATTGCGGGTGAGCAGGTTCACCTGGCCGCCAGCCTGGCTTGATGCCTCGAGCACCTCGACATGATGGCCGCGTTCGGCGAGCACGCGCGCAGCCTCAAGTCCCGCCGGCCCTGCACCGACGACGACCGCCTTGCGGAGTTTCTCTGCCTTGGGCAGGTCATGCGGGATCAGGGCCTCGCGGCTGGTCGCGGCATTGTGGATGCACAGCGCCTCTCCGCCTTCATAGATGCGGTCCAGACAATAGGTGGCACCGACGCAGGGGCGGATCTGGTGCTCGCGCCCCTCGATGATCTTTTTGACGATATGCGGATCGGCGATGTGGGCGCGGGTCATGCCGACCATGTCGAGCTTGCCCTCGGCAATCGCATGGCGGGCCGTCGCGACATCGGCGATGCGGGCGGCATGGAAGACCGGGAACTTGGTCGCCGCGCGCACGTCACCGGCGAAATCGAGATGCGGCGAGGCGGCCATGCCCTGAATGGGGATGACGTCGTTCAGCGAGGCGTCGTGCTCGATGTGTCCCCGGATGATGTTCAGAAAGTCGATCTTGCCGCCGGATGCGAAACGCTTGGCGATCTCGACGCCCTCGTCGCGGCTCAATCCCTTGTCCCAATCCTCGTCGGCGACCATGCGGATGCCGACGATGAAATCCGGGCCGACCGCCTTTCTGACGGCATCGATCACCAGGTTGGAAAAGCGCATGCGATTGTCGAGAGAGCCGCCGAATTCATCCTCGCGCCGGTTGGTGGCCGGCGACCAGAAGCTGTCCATCAGGTGGCCATAGGCCTCGAATTCGATGCCGTCGAGGCCGGCTTCCTGCATGCGGGCGGCGGCCGTCGCATAATCCTCGACGATGCGCTCGATGTCCCAGTCCTCGATCTCCTTGGGGAAATGCCGGTGGGCCGGCTCACGGATCGGGGAAGGCGCCAGCACCGGCAGCCAGTCCCCCTTGTTCCAGTTGGTGCGGCGGCCGAGATGGGTGAGCTGGATCATCACGGCGCAGCCATGCTCGTGACAGTCGTCGGTCAGGCGCTTCAGATGCGGGACAATCTCGTCCTTCCAGGCGAGCAGATTGCCAAAAGCCGGTGGGCTGTCGCGGCTGACACTGGCGGAGCCTGCGGTCATGGTTAGCGCAATGCCACCCCTGGCCTTTTCGACGTGGTAGAGCCGGTAGCGCTCGGTCGGCATGCCCCCTTCCGAATAGGCCGGCTCATGCGCCGTCGACATGATGCGGTTCTTCAGCGTCAGGTGCTTCAGCTGGAAGGGCTGGAGAAGGGGATCACGGTTCCCGGTCATTCGTCATGCATTCCGTTCAATACCAAGCGTCCGGTTTGGCGCGCTTCGTTCTCTCGACATAGTCTAGAAGCGACTCATCGATGGCGACATCCAAAGGCGGCGCTTCGTATTCGGCAAGCGTCTTTTTCCAGCGGGCATTGGCACGCGTCGCCATATCCGTGGAGCCGGCTTCGGACCATTTTTCGAAGGGTTCGTTGTCGGACAGCGACGAGTCCCAGAAGGCAGTCTGGTAGTTGCGCATGGTATGGGCGGAACCCAGAAAATGACTGCCGGGGCCAACTTCCTCGAAGGCATCCATGGCGAGCGTGTTGTCGTCGACG
>JAIXSF010000511.1 GCA_027484835.1 Rhizobiaceae bacterium
AGACGCCGGTGACGCGGGAGCGGAAGGCGAACCAGCCGAAGATGAAGGCCAGCAGGCCGGGAACGAGCGCCACCATCAGCAGGGCATAGGTCATCGCCTGGGTTATGATCGAGAGATAGACGCCGTTGACGCGGGAGCGGAAGGCGAACCAGCCGAAGACGAAGGCGAGCAGGCCAGGCACGATCAGCACCATCGCCATGGCGATGGGGAACATGTCCATGCCATGCCAGAACCACGGCAATTCCTTCCAGTTCAGGAAGACCATGAAGTCCGGCAGGATAGGATCGCCATAGACGCCGCGGGAGCCGATCTGGCGCATCAGATACATGCCCATCGCATAACCGCCGAGCGCAAAGAAGGCGCCGTGGCCGAGCGAGAGGATGCCGCAATAGCCCCAGACCAGATCGAGTGCCAGCGCTAGCAGCGCGTAGCAGAGATACTTGCCGAGCAGTGACATGACATAGGTCGGCACATGCAGGGCGCTGTCGGGTGGCGTCAGAAGGTTGAGTGCTGGAATGAGCAATGCGAAGGCGATGAGGATGCCGGCGGCAATGAGGATCTTGCCTTCGAGTGCGCGCAGAATGAAGCCGGTAATCATGCTTCCACCGCCCTTCCCTTGAGCGCGAACAGGCCGCGCGGTCGTTTCTGGATGAAGAGGATGATCAGGACGAGCACAAGGATCTTGCCGAGCACGGCGCCGACCGAGGGTTCGAGGAACTTGTTGAGGATGCCGAGCGACAAGGCACCAACCAGCGTACCCCAGAGATTGCCGACCCCGCCGAACACCACCACCATGAAACTGTCGATGATATAGGCCTGGCCGAGGTTTGGAGAGACATTGTCGATCTGGCTGAGCGCCACCCCTGCAATGCCGGCAATGCCCGAGCCGAGCGCGAAGGTGAAGGCGTCGACCCAAGGGGTGCGAATGCCCATGGAAGAGGCCATACGACGGTTTTGGGTCACCGCACGCATCTGCAGACCGAAAGCGGAACGCTTCATCAACGTCAGCAGCGCAAAGAAGATGGTGAGCGAAAAGAGCACGATCCAGAGACGGTTCCAGGTGATCGTCATGCCGCCCAGTGCAAACGAGCCGGACATCCAGGACGGGTTGCCCACTTCCTGGTTGGTTGGACCGAAGATCGTGCGGATCGTCTGTTGCAGGATGAGCGAAATGCCCCAGGTGGCGAGCAGCGTCTCGAGCGGCCGGCCGTAGAGGAAACGGATAACACCGCGCTCGATCACGAGGCCGATTGCGGCCGTCACCAGGAAGGCGACTGGCAAGGCGATCGCCAGCGACCAGTCGAAGAGATTAGGATAGCTGGTACGGATCACCTGCTGCACCATGAAGGTGGAATAGGCACCGATCATCACCATCTCGCCATGCGCCATGTTGATGATGCCCATGACACCAAAGGTGATGGCAAGACCGATGGCCGCCAGCAGCAGGACTGATCCGAGCGAGATGCCGTACCAGATGTTCTGCGCACCATCCCAGAAAAGCAACTGCCCCTCCAGACCGGTGATCGCCGCATCGAGATCGGGCCTCAGGCTTTCGTCGATGGTAGACGAGACCGACATTAGGATGCCGATCGCTTCGCGCCCGCCGAGCGAGGCGACAGTATCTATGGCGGCACGCTTCTCATCGGCGGAACGGTCGGATGCGAGCACGGAGACGGCGCGCGCCTCTTCCATGCGCGCCTTGACTTCCCGGTCCTGTTCGGTGGCGAGTGCCGCCTCGACCAGGTCGAGATTTTCGGCGCTGGGCGATTGAAGCACAGCCTGTGCGGCCGCGAGCCTTACGCTGCGGTCGGGGCTGAGCAGCGTCAGGCCGCCGAGGGCCGAGCGGATGGCGCGGCGCAGGCTGTTGTTGACCTTGACCTTGGTGAACGCGCCCTTCGGCTCCTCCGCAACAGTCTCGCCCGTCAGCGGATCGATGGCCGCAAGGTTGCTACCGGCAGGCTTGGTGATGAACACCTGACTGTCCGACTTGCGGACATAAAGATCACCCTCTGCAAAAGCTTCGAGCGCCGGCACGACCCGGGGATCGGCGGTGGCCGCGATCTGCCCGAGCAATTCTTCGGCCTGCTTGAAGTTGGCTTTCCCGAGAGCGTTGATCAGATCCTTGGGATCGCTCTGCGCCAGAGATGGTGCGGCGAAGGAAAGGAGCAGGAAGGCGAGTGTGATGAAACGGCTAATCATTCTGTTGTTCCCCGGTTGGCGGGGCGGCGAAGCTCGAAAGCCCCTGATCCGCCTGCCGGCACCTCCTCCCTGCGAACGGGGAGAAGGGGTAGTTCCGCTCTGGGCGGCCTGCGAACACCCTCCCCTTGAGGGGGAGGGTCGAACCGAAGGTTCGGGGTGGGGTGATACCAACGACAAGATCGCCCCACCCATCGCTGCGCGATGACCTCTCCCCTGAAGGGGGAGGTAGAAGAAAGCCGATCAGCTACCCTTGCCGCCGCACTTGCCGGTGGCGACGTTGAAGTTGCCGCATTCCATCGGCTTGCGCCAATCGGAGATCAGGTCCTTGGAGTCGGGCAGGTAATCCGACCATTCGTCACCGACGACGGACGGGGTCTGCTGGACGATTTCGAACTGGCCGTCGGCCTGGATTTCACCGATCAGCACCGGCTTGGTGATGTGGTGGTTCGGCATGACGGTGGAGGTGCCGCCAGACAGGTTCGGAACGGATACGCCGATGATCGAGTCGAGCACGGCATCGGTTTCGGTCGTGCCGGCGGCTTCGACTGCAGCAACCCAGGCCTGGAAGCCGATATAGGCCGCTTCCATCGGGTCGTTGGTCACGCGCTTGTCGTTCTTGGTGAAGGCGTGCCATGTCTTGATGAATTCCGCATTCACAGGTGCATCGACGGACTGGAAGTAGTTCCAGGCAGCGAGATGGCCGACGAGCGGAGCCGTGTCGAGGCCGGCGAGTTCTTCTTCACCGACGGAGAAGGCGACGACCGGAATGTCTTCGGCCTTGATGCCCTGGTTGCCCAGTTCCTTGTAGAAGGGAACGTTCGCGTCACCGTTGATGGTGGAGACGACGGCGGTCTTCTTGCCTTCCGAGCCGAACTTCTTGATGTCGGAGACGATGGTCTGCCAGTCGGAATGACCGAACGGCGTGTAGTTGATCATGATGTCTTCTTCGGCAACGCCCTTGGACATCAGATAGGCTTTGAGGATCTTGTTGGTCGTCTGCGGATAGACGTAGTCGGTACCGGCCAGAACCCAACGCTCGACGCCTTCGTTTTCGGCGAGATAGTCGACGGCCGGGATGGCCTGCTGGTTCGGAGCAGCACCGGTGTAGAAGATGTTGCGCGAGGATTCTTCACCCTCGTACTGGACCGGGTAGAAGAGGATCGAGTTCAGCTCTTCGAAAACGGGCAGAACGGACTTGCGCGAAGACGAGGTCCAGCAACCGAAGACGGCTGCAACCTTGTCCTTTTCGATCAGCTCGCGTGCCTTTTCGGCAAACAGCGGCCAGTCGGAAGCCGGGTCGACGACGACGGCTTCGAGCTTCTTGCCGAGAACGCCACCCTTCTTGTTCTGCTCTTCAACGAGCATCAGCATGGCATCTTTCAGCGTCGTTTCGGAAATCGCCATCGTGCCGGACAGCGAATGCAGAACGCCGATCTTGATCGTGTCTTCCTGGGCAAACGCGCCGTGGAAGGCCGTCGTCGACAGCATGGCGCCGAGCAGCGCGCCTGTCAGTTTCATCTTCATGGACATTGTTGTGATCCCCTCTTCTTGGTCGCAACCGGTCGGTTAATGAGTGTTAACCGTTGCTGAAGGGGACTATCCGATGCCGCAGTGCAAAACCGTATACGTCGTTTGACGTAGGTC
>JAIXSF010000443.1 GCA_027484835.1 Rhizobiaceae bacterium
CGCGGATGCGGGTGTCGGCGTCGACGACGAGGAGGTGCGGGGCGTCATCGGTGAGCTCAATCTTCTTCGACACGTCAGTCGGCTCCATCCGTCTCGAGGGGCTGTGTCACGGTTTGTTTCTGCATGCCTTCGAGGAAGCGACGCACGGTCGCGCGCTCGTCTGATGTCATGCCGTCCATGGCGTGGGCAATGCGGCGGGACTGCGGCTCGGACAGCGCCAGCGACAGCTCGCGGCCGGCAAGCGTCGGGTAGAGGCGGCGCTGGCGGCGATCGGCGGGACCGGCCATCTGGCGGATATAGCCGCTGTCAATCAGCTCCTTAAGCACCCGGGCGAGGCTCTGCTTGGTGATCTGCAGGATGCTTAGAAGGTCTGCGACCGTCATGCCCGGCCGGCGGCTGACGAAATGGACAACGCGGTGATGGGCGCGGCCATAGCCGAGCTTGGCCAGAATGGCATCCGGATCAGACACGAAATCGCGATAGGCGAAAAACAGGCTTTCGATGGTTTCGAAGTCGATCGTCTTGTCATCGACCACCGGCAGGTCCGGCAGGGTCTTCTTGGCAGTCTTCGTCGCAGACTGTCGGGCCACGCTCGTCATTCCTTTCCTCCGGCGCAAGCGACTGTCAGCTCGCGAACGCCGGTTCATCCACTCATCGCTCAGGGCCGATGCTTCCCCCGAGGCCTGTCCGTTTGCCGGTCGGCCATTGATCCACGTCTCACTGACGGTGATTGCCGGCAAAACTATGCGCAAGTGTAGCAAATTTCCAACAAATTTACGCAGATCGCACAGCTTACGGGTGGCATGCGAAACCTATCGCCACCAGCCTCGTTACTGCAGCACTGATCAAGCGCAAGCCCGGGACAAGCCAATTCGGCGAAGCTTGGCGAAGGAGAGAGGACTTTCACCATGACAGATCGTGAGCAGACCACCGAGACTTCGAGCCTGCGCCCTGTTGCCGTGCTGGTCTTTACCGCAAAGATCATGGTTGCGAGCTTCTTGGTGGCCCAGGCCTCCATACTGCCGGCCTCGCCTGTGTCGCAGGTCTACGGCCTCTCGCGCTGATCTACCTGCCAGTTCGCTTGCGGTTTCTCTCGTTTCCAAGGCGTGTTAAGGCGCTTCACCGAACCGAGAGAAGGACCGCCAGCCGATGGGACAGATTCAAGCGGGCATCATCCCCGTCACCCCCTTTCAGCAGAACTGCACCATCCTGTTCGACGACGAGACCCGCGAAGGCGTGATCGTTGATCCGGGCGGCGATGTCGACGTCATCCTGCAGGTGATTGCGGAAAATGCGATTACGCTCAAGGCGATCTGGCTGACGCATGGTCACCTCGATCACGCGGGCGGTGCGGCCGAACTCAAGGAAAAGACCGGCCTCACCATCATCGGACCGCACAAGGACGACCTGCCGCTCCTGCAGCGGATCGAAACCCAGGCGGCGACCTATGGCATCGCCGGTTTGCGCAGCGTCGTTCCGGACCAGTGGCTGGAAGACGGCGAAACGGTTTCGTTTGGCGACCACGTCTTTGAGGTCTATCACTGCCCCGGCCACGCGCCGGGGCATGTCATCTATTTCAACCGCTCCCAGAAGTTCGCCCATCTCGGCGACGTGCTGTTCAGCGGCTCTGTTGGTCGCACGGATCTGCCGGGCGGCGATCATCAGACGTTGATGAACTCGATCCGCGACAAGGTCCTGCCGCTTGGCGATGACGTCGGCTTCATCTGCGGTCATGGGCCGGGTAGCCGGATTGGGGACGAGCGTCGCTCTAATCCCTTCATCCAGGGTCTATGAACGACAAAAGCGCCGGGTGACCGGCGCTTTTTCATTTGTGCGGCACTGCTTGGCTTAGCCGGCCGTGCAGAAATGGGTGCGGCCGTCGTAGCCGACGAAGGTGCCGGTGCGCGGATTGAAGCTCCGGTAACGCTGCGAGCAGTAGTCATACCAGGCGCCGGTCCAAGGCTCTACGCCATAGGACTGAACGACAGGGCGCGGCTGCTGATAGACCGGGCGCGGACGATAGGTGTGGCGCGGCGGCGGCGGCGGATAATCGTCGACATAGTAGTCGCGGTCGTCATAGACGGAGACTGGGCGGTCGATATAGACGCGGCGCTGCGGTGCCGGATTTGCGAGTGCGGAGCCGACGATCACACCGGTCGCCAGACCGATCACGCCGAGGGCGAGCGCATCATCGCCACGGTGATGGCGATAGTAGCGGTCACCGGCCTCGGCCTGCGTTGCAGCAGCGATCGGCGTCAGGGTGACTGCGGCCGCGAGAAGAGCGTTTTGCGCGAATTTCATCATGACGTCTGTTCCTCAAGCCTTGGCTAACCAGGGGCCGGTGCGGGCTGTTCGGGCCACCGGCGATGATTGCAATCTATGAGGCGCCGCCTGAACGCAGGCTGAACGAAAAAACCCGGCAAAAATGCCGGGCCGCAATTCGTCGAAAACCGGATGATGTCAGCCGGAGATCTGCAGGTTTACGGCCTTAGGGCCCTTGCCGCGGCGATCGGGTTCGGTGTCGAAGCTGACCTTCTGGTTTTCGGTCAGACCCGACAGGCCCGATGCCTGAACAGCGGAGATGTGGACGAAGATGTCCGCGCCGCCATTGTCGGGCTTGATGAAGCCAAAGCCCTTGTCGGTATTGAAGAATTTTACAGTGCCAGTCTCGGCCATGCGTCAGGTCCTTTTCTCTCTGCCCGTATTCGGCGGGGCAGCATTGCAATGTACCCGCGAGCGGGTGAGCGACAGGCATTTGTCGAAATTGGAGGAAAGGGGCCCTGTTACCGCAGACTAACTCCAGACGATGTTACCATCCCCTCAAGTCTGACTGCCCGGGGTTGTTATAGCGTCCCCGGCGCGCACTACTTTATAGGTCTTCCCATGCTCGCAAAATTGCCCGAACAAGCGAAGAGTGCTTGCTTTGTCGGAAATTGGCAAGCGAAAGTTTTAACCGTCTCGGCGGCGAGAGTCCTTTGTTTTCAGTGCAAACGGCCTGATTCGTTACGCTCGCAAGACCTCTTGGCGTCATTTCGGCGAAAATTTGCATCGCTTGCGATGGAGATTGAGGGAAAAGCGATCGAGAACACGGAGTTTTGCGGGTGAAAATTTTCCGTGTGCTTGCTGACCAAAACCGCCGTTGGGCCTACCGGACCCTCCAAATCGCCCCATAAAAGGCCGAAATGGGCGAGCTAACCGGTCCTTCGACGTGGTTTCTCAGCTGTCGCTGCCGCGGGTGATACGGAGCAACTGGCCTTCTTCCTCGTCGGTCACCAGCAGGATGGAGCCGTCCGGTGCGACCTTCACGTCCCGGATGCGGCCATAGTCGCCTTGGAGCAGCCTCTCCTCCGACCCGATGGTGCCGTCCTCGCTGCGGTCAATGCGGGCGACAAGCTGGTACTTCAGCGCCGCGACGAAGAAGTCGCCTTCCCATTCGGGGAACATCGCGCCGCGATAGATCGCGAGGGCACCTGGGGCAATCGAGGGGTCCCAATAGTGCAGGGGCTGTTCGTAGCCGTCTGCAGACTGACCGACACCGATCTCGGCGCCTGAATAGTGCTTGCCGTAGGAGATGACGGGCCAGCCGTAATTGTTGCCAGCCTCGGGTGCATTGATCTCGTCGCCACCTCTTGCGCCATGCTCGACCGTGTAGAGCTTTCCGTCGGCGGGATCGATGCTGATCCCTTGCGGATTGCGGTGGCCGCTCGACCAGACTTCGGGCAGAGGCTGGCCTTGCGGGTTTGCCGCAGCCGGACTGCCGTCTTTGTTGATCCGCATGATCTTGCCGGCATGGTCGGCGGGATCCTGGGCGCGGTCTTCATCGCCTCGGTCGCCAATGCCAAAGAAGAGACTGCCATCGGCAGCTATCGCGATGCGGGAGCCGAAGTGCTGGCCGGCGCCCGTCAGCTTGTTCATCAGAAAAATGCGCTCGACATCTTCCAGCCGTCTTTCATTCTGGCTGAGGCGGGCAGAAAAGACGCCAGTCCCCTGGCCGCCGGGGCCGGGGACTGCTGCCGTGAAGTATAGCCGGCGCGACTGGGCAAAATCCGGGGCA
>JAIXSF010000439.1 GCA_027484835.1 Rhizobiaceae bacterium
CAAAAATGCGTTAAAGTCACATCACTGCGTTGCCCTAGTGCCGCTTTTGTGGCTAGAAACGCCAGTTGAAGGCGACGGTTTTCAAGCGGCGCTGCAATCGGGATCTTTCGAATGAATCATGTGGGATCGGTCGTTGTGAAGAAAGTCGCGCGTATTGCAGGGCTTTGCGTGATGCTGTCTGTGGGCTTCGTGCTCGCCGGGTGCCAGTCGGACCCCGATATCGACATCAGCAAACTTGCCGCCGAGACCGAGCCGCCGGAAGTCCTCTACAATCAGGGCCTGGCGAACATCAAGGCCGGCAACATGGGCGAAGCCGCCCGCAAGTTCGATGCGGTTGACGCGCAGCATCCGTTCTCCGAATGGTCGCGCAAGTCGCTGGTGATGAGCACCTTCACCAAGTACCGCCTTGGCCGTTACGCTGACGCGATTTCGACCGGTAATCGCTACATGAGCCTGTATCCGAAGTCCGAAGATGCTGCCTATGCGCAGTACCTCGTCGGCCTGTCTTACTGGAAGCAGATCAACAACGTCACGCAGGACCAGCGCAATTCGGTGAAGACGATCGAAGCTATGCAGCGCGTGGTCAACGAATTCCCGAATTCCGAATACGTGGATGACGCGCAGGCCAAGATGCGTTTCGCGCGCGACCAGCTGGCCGGCAAGGAAATGCAGGTCGGCCGCTACTATCTGGAGCGCAAGGAATACCTCGCTGCCATTTCTCGCTTCCGCGTCGTGGTTGAGGAATATCCGAACACGAACCAGATCGAAGAGGCGCTGGCGCGCCTTGTCGAATCCTACTACGCGCTCGGCGTCGTTGCGGAAGCTCAGGCGGCTGCGGCCGTGCTCGGCCACAACTACCCGGACAGCCAGTGGTATGCCGACAGCTACGCGCTTCTGCAGAAGGGCGGTCTGGAGCCGCGTGAGAACGCCGGCTCCTGGATCACCCGTGCTGGCCGCAGACTGCTGATCGGGACCTGACGGTCCCACGTCACGAAGTGAGAATCTGAGCCCATGCTGGTCCAGCTGTCGATCCGCGATATCGTTTTGATCGAGCGGCTGGATCTTGCCTTCGAAACGGGCCTGTCCGTGCTGACGGGTGAGACCGGCGCCGGCAAATCCATCCTGCTCGACAGCCTGTCGCTCGCTCTTGGTGGCCGAGGCGATGGCTCGCTGGTGCGCCATGGTGAGGACAAAGGGCAAGTAACGGCGGTTTTCGACGTCGGCGGCAGCCATCCGGCGCGCACCCTCCTTAAGGGCAATGGCGTCGACGACGATGGTGATCTGATCTTCCGACGCGTCCAGTCCGCCGACGGCCGTACGCGCGCCTATATCAACGACCAGCCGGTCAGCGTGCAGTTGATGCGGCAAATCGGTCAGCTGCTCGTTGAAATCCACGGCCAGCACGACGACCGTGCCCTCATCGATACGAATGCCCATCGCATGCTGCTTGATGCCTTTGCCGGGCTGACCGACGAAGCGGTGGATCTCGGCGAAAGCTATCGCCGCTGGCGGGATGCCGAGCGGGCCTTCAAGACCCATAAGGCAAGAGTAGAAGCTGCTGCCCGGGAGGCCGACTATCTGCGTGCTTCGGTCGAAGAGCTGGAGGGACTTTCGCCGCTCGATGGCGAGGAAGACGAACTGGCTGAGCGTCGGTCGCGCATGCAGAAGTCCGAGCGGATTGCAGGCGACATCGCCGAGGCTTCCGAATTTCTGAACGGCACCGCATCACCCGTTCCGCATATCGCCTCGCTGATGCGACGTCTCGAGCGCAAGAGCCATGAGGCACCGGGTTTGCTGGAAGAGACCGTCCAGCTGCTGGGCACGGCGCTCGACACCTTGTCTGCGGCGCAGATGGAAGTCGAAGCGGCCCTTCGCCGCACTGAATTCGATCCACGTGAGTTGGAACGGGTCGAAGAGCGGCTTTTTGCGCTTCGGGCTGCCGGTCGCAAGTATTCGGTCGCAGTTGCCGATCTCGCCGATCTCGATGCCGGCGAAGAGCGGCTGGGCCAGCTGGAGGCAGCCGTCCGCGAGACCCGGGCACATTACGACCATCTGGCACTGCAGCTGTCCGGCAAACGTCAGAACGCCGCCCAGGCGCTTGCAGATGCGGTCATGCAGGAGCTTCCTGCGCTGAAGCTCGAGCGGGCACGCTTCATGGTCGAGGTGACCGCTGAACCTTACAATGCCACAGCCGACGGCATCGACACGGTCGAATTCCACGTGCAGACCAATCCGGGCACGCGCCCCGGTCCGATCATGAAGGTGGCATCCGGCGGCGAGTTGTCCCGCTTCCTGCTCGCGCTCAAGGTGGCGCTGGCCGATCGCGGTTCGGCACCGACACTCGTCTTCGACGAGATCGACACGGGCGTCGGCGGTGCGGTTGCTGATGCCATCGGCCAGCGGCTGAAGCGGCTCTCCGCAAAGGTGCAGGTCCTTTCGGTCACGCATGCGCCGCAGGTGGCCGCGCGTGCCTCGACGCATTTTCTCATTTCCAAGGGCCCGACCGGCGATGCCAGCGACAAGATCGCGACGCGCGTTGCCATCATGGAGCCGGAGCACCGCAAGGAAGAGATCGCCCGCATGCTGGCTGGCGCCTCCGTGACCGACGAGGCGCGGGCCGCTGCTGCAAAGCTCCTGGCAGCCGGCGAGTGAGGCTCCGCACCCTGGTGCCCGTTGCCTTCCAAATCGAAACCTGTTTCGTTGCGGCGTCATGTTGGAGCTGATCCAGATCTACTGGGCTGAAACCCTGGCCGTGCTGTCCGTGGTCTTCGGCACGGTGGCGGCGACGCATGCGGCGATGACCAAGCGCGAAGTGCGTTCTGCCCTTGGCTGGGTGGGCGTGATCATCCTGTCACCGCTTGTCGGTGCGCTGATCTATGCGGTGGCCGGGATCAACCGTATCCGCCGCGCCTCGCTGATTTCCCGAAGGGCGCTTGAGCTTGACGAGATCTGGCGAAGCCTCTCGCTCTATGCCGTCAGCCGCGAAGCCGTTGCCGATCAGTTCGGCAGCCGTTTCGGACAGATGAAGCTGCTGGGGGACAAGGTGTCCCGTCATCCGCTCTCCTCTGGCAATCGGGTCACCATGCTGTCCAGCGGCCAGGAGACTTTCGATGCCATGTGCGAGGCGATCGATGCGGCGCAGCAAAGCCTGATCCTGGAGACCTATATCTTTGATCGCGATGCAATCGGCCTCAGGGTTGCCGACTGCCTGATCTCCGCCCACCAGCGCGGGGTCGCGGTCCGGGTCATCGTCGATGCCGTCGGCGCGCGCTACAGCGTGCCCAGCATCATCGGCTACCTGGAGGAGGGGGGCGTCCCGGTCGCGACGTTCAACGGCCAGGTCATCATGGGGTTGCGGCTGCCTTACGCCAATCTGCGCACCCACCGGAAGATCATGGTCGTCGATGGTGCGATCGGCTTCGTCGGCGGCATGAATATCCGGGCTGCGTTTGTCGGGCCGAATGCATCGCGCGACACACATTTCCGGATCACCGGCCCCGTTGTTGCCGATATCCTGGCGGTCGCTGCCGAGGACTGGCATTTCGAAACGGGAGAGGTGTTGCTTGGCCCGGAATGGCGGGTGCAGCTCGATGAGGCCGTTCCGGGGGCAGGGACCCTGATCCGTGCCGTGGTGTCTGGCCCGGACGCCCATATCGAGACAAACCACCGGCTCCTGCTCGGTGCATTCTCCGTTGCCGAACGCTCGATCCGTATCGTCTCCCCCTATTTCCTCCCCGATACCACCTTCCTCGCGGCACTTAACACAGCTGCGCGGCGTGGCGTGCAGGTGGATGTGATCGTGCCCTCGCAGAACAATCTCGCGATCGTGGCGCGGGCGATGATGGGGCAATTCGACCAGATCCTGAAGGAAGGTTGCCGCGTTCACCTGTCGACGGGCCCTTTCGATCATTCCAAGCTCATGGTCATCGACCGGCAATGGTGTTTCATCGGCTCGTCCAATCTCGATTCGCGCTCGCTGCGGCTCAATTTCGAGATTGACCTCGAAGTCTACGATCGTGTTCTCGCTGAGCAGATCGAGGACCGGATCGACGCCAGTCTTGTGAATGCCGAGGCGGTGACGCTTGAGGCGCTGAGGGCACGTTCCCTGCCAAATCGGTTGATCGACCGGTTGTTCTGGCTCGGATCGCCCTATCTTTGATGAGGGCGACCGCTTGCGGTCCGTCCTGACAGTGATCGGCCGATAGGCCCAACCGACGACGGATGCTTCTGGTGTGATGAAAAAGACAAAGCCCAGCCTCGCCCGCACCATGGTGACGTCGATCCGGAATCGCAAATGGCGCCCGGGCGAACCTGCGGTCACCGAATCCGTCGATGGGGTGATGACGGTTGCCTCCTACAACGTCCACAAATGTGTCGGCACCGATGGCCGTTTCGATCCCGAGCGGATCATCGATGTCATCAGCGAAATCGGCCCGGACGTGATCGCGCTTCAGGAGGCGGATCAGCGCTTCGGAGAGCGGTCGGGGCTTCTCGACCTCAACCGTCTGCGGCTGGAGACCGGTCTGTTGCCGGTGCCGGTGGTGGCGGGTCCCAAGTCGCATGGCTGGCGTGGAAATGTCCTCCTGTTTCGTGAAGGTATCGTGCGTGACGTGCATCAGGTGGCGCTGCCGGGCCTCGAGCCGCGCGGCGCTCTGGTGGCAGAGATCGATCTCGACGGCCGGTCGGGCCTGCGGGTGATCGCCGCACATCTTGGTCTCCTGCGTTGGGCAAGACGCCAGCAGGCGGACGTCATTCTTCAACTCCTGCAAGCCCGTGCGGAGCGTCCGACGATCCTGATGGGGGATTTCAACGAGTGGCGGCTCGGGCCTGGCTCGGCGCTCACCCGGCTGGAGCCGGTGTTCGGCCCATTGCCGCCGCCCATTCCAAGCTTCCCGGCGCGATTGCCGGTGCTCTCGCTCGATCGGATCATGGCAAACCGGGCCGGGTTGATCGCCGATCTCACCGTGCACGACACGCCGCTTGCGCGGGTCGCGTCTGATCATCTGCCGCTCACCGCGAGGCTCGATCTCAGCAAGGTGGAGGACTGAAGTCCGGGCCTTTTCATTCGCCGATTTTCCGCTAAACCCGACAGGAGATTCCGGAGGTTGCCATGGCCGTTGACACCATTCCCGTCGAAACCCTGAGCGAGGAGCAGGCTAAGGCCGAGCTGCAGCGCCTGGCGGCCGAAATCGCGCATCATGACGCGCTTTATCATGGCAAGGACAAGCCCGAGATCTCGGACGCCGACTACGACGCCCTGAAGCGGCGCAACGACGCAATCGAGGCGCAGTTTCCGCAGCTCGTGCGCACCGACAGTCCGTCACAACGGGTGGGCGCTGCACCAGCGGGGATCTTCGCGCAGGTCGTCCACGCCCGGCCGATGCTGTCGCTCGACAACACCTTTTCCGACGAGGACGTGCAGGACTTCGTTTCCTCCGTCTATCGCTTCCTCGGCCAGCTGCCGGACAATTCGATTGCCTTCACCGCCGAGCCGAAGATCGACGGCCTTTCGATGTCGCTGCGCTACGAGAACCGCAAGCTGGTGACGGCTGCGACCCGCGGCGATGGCACGACCGGCGAAAACGTGACCGCCAATATCTTGACGATCAAGGAAATCCCGACAGCACTTCCGGCTGACGCACCTGATGTCGTCGAAGTGCGCGGCGAAGTCTACATGGCAAAGTCCGATTTCATGGCGCTCAATGCGCAAATGGAGGCCGAGGGCAAGCAGACCTATGTCAATCCGCGCAACACGGCCTCCGGCTCGCTGCGTCAGCTCGACCCCAAGGTGACCGCGAGCCGCAAGCTGCGCTTCTTCGCCTATGCCTGGGGCGAAATGAGCCAGATGCCGGCCGACAGCCAATGGGACATGGTGCAGGTCTTCGGACGCTGGGGGTTCCCGATCAATCCGCTGACACAACGGCTGACGTCCGTCGAGAGTATCCTCGACCACTACCGTGAAATCGGATTGCAACGTCCGGATCTCGATTACGATATCGACGGCGTCGTCTACAAGGTGGACCGGCTCGACCTTCAGGCACGTCTTGGTTTCCGCTCGCGTTCGCCGCGTTGGGCGACCGCTCACAAGTTTCCCGCCGAACAGGCCTTCACGACTGTCGAAGCCATCGACATACAGGTGGGGCGCACCGGTGCGCTGACGCCCGTAGCGCGGCTGACGCCGATCACAGTCGGCGGCGTCGTCGTCACGAATGCGACGCTGCACAATGAGGACTACATCAAGGGTATCGGCAATTCCGGGGATCGCATTCGTCCCGATGACCATGATATCCGCATCGGCGATACCGTCATCGTGCAGCGGGCAGGCGATGTCATCCCTCAAGTTCTGGACGTGGTGCTGGAGAAGCGTCTGCCAGAGTCCGCATCTTACGTTTTCCCGAAGACCTGCCCGGTCTGTGGCAGTCATGCCGTTCGCGAGAAGAACGAAAAGACAGGCAAGCTCGATTCCGTAACCCGCTGCACGGGCGGCTTCGTATGCCGTGCTCAGGCCGTCGAGCACATCAAACATTTCGTCTCGCGCAACGCGTTTGACATCGAGGGTCTCGGCACAAAGCAGGTCGATTTCTTTTTCGAGAGCGACGACCCATCGCTGATGATCCGTACGGCGCCCGACATCTTTACGCTGAAAGCCCGGCAGGAGCAGTCGCTGACGAAGCTCGAAAACATTGAAGGCTTTGGTCGGGTCAGCGTCAGAAAGCTGTTCGAGGCGATCGATGCACGGCGCGAGATCGCGCTTAACCGGTTCATCTTCGCGCTCGGCATCCGGCATGTCGGTGAGACGACGGCGAAGCTCCTTGCGCGCTCCTACGGCAGTTACGAGGCCTTTGCCGAAGCGATGCAGGCTGCGGCGCCGAAGTTCGGTGAGGCCTGGAATGAGCTGAACAGCATCGAGGGTATCGGCGAAGTCGTCGCAGCCTCGATGGTCGAATTCTTCAAGGAGCCCCGCAACCTGGAAGTCGTTCAACGGCTGCTGAGCGAAGTGCGCCCGCTGGACGCCGAGGCGCCCGTGGTGAGCGACAGCCCGGTTGCCGGCAAGACTGTGGTGTTCACCGGCTCTCTGGAGCGCTTTACGCGCGACGAGGCAAAGGCGCGTGCCGAGGGCCTCGGTGCGAAGGTCGCGGGTTCCGTGTCGAAGAAAACGGATTATGTCGTGGCCGGCCCCGGTGCGGGTTCGAAGCTCGACAAGGCGCGCGAACTCGGCGTGGCGGTGATGACCGAGGACGAGTGGCTGGCGCTGATCGGCGGATGAGTTCAGGCCGCGCTGATTGCAGCGTCGGCAATGTCGAGGATTGTCGAGTCGGCATGCGGCGTGCGGACCAGCTCCCGCTCGTGGATCAGCCGGTTGCGTCCGGATGATTTTGCCACATAGAGCGCTCGGTCGGCGGCCGCATAGACTGCGGAGAAATCCCTGAGCGGCGTGATGTCTGCGAGCCCGCCCGATACGGTGACGGCGATTGTCTGATGCGACGACTCGATGGTGCGACCGGCAATCGTCCGTCTCAGCTTTTCAGCCAGGGCGTGTACTTCGGCGGAATCTGTGTCCCGGAACAGGATCGCAAACTCTTCACCACCGATGCGTGCAACGAGATGCGGCGAACCAGCGATCTCCCGCAAGGTCGCTGCAACCGCGACGATGACGTCGTCACCGGCCAGATGTCCATAGCGGTCATTAATTTGCTTGAAGCGATCGATATCGAGGATCAGCAGGTGACCGCGTTCGACGTGGGAAAGATCTTCAATGAATGCACGACGATTCAGGAGCCCGGACAGCATGTCGGTGCGGCTCATCTGCTGGAATTCCAGCCGCGTGCGGGCCAGGTGAATCACGGCATAGCCCATGTACATCGAGCTGAGCATGGTCAGCGTAAAGGATACGAAAAACGCTATGCTGCAGCCAATGGCGAGGTCGCGCGCCAGAGGATTGAGAAGAATATCGAAGGCGTTGAGAACCATGAGGATGCCGGCGACCATGACGGTGGCAATCATCGAAATGCGGATCGACAGTCGTGTTGCAAACTTCAACACCGGGTCCCAGTGGTCGAATTCGGTCAGGCCAATGTCGCTGATAACCCAGGATTCTATCTGTTTCTTCAACATAAGTACCGGCCACACAATAAGACTTGAAACGACATCCGAATGCTCGCCTCGGGATGAAATTCCGTGGCAAATTCCGCTCTTAAATCAAGAAAGTCCTGACCCTTTGGGCCGCGTTGCGTCAGAGTGACGAATGCAACCTAAGCAGTAAAGAGCTCATTTCGACTTCTACTGTTTTTAGTCTGGGAAAAATTAAGGTTCAATGAATGTAAAACTCTGGATTGTAGGGCGTTTCGTGTCGAAACGGTGCGTTCAGGGCTCGGTGAACGACGTCGGGACGATCTGCATCCTGTAGCGTGAGGGGTCGTTGACGAAGAACAGGCCGCCACGTGTGGTTGAGCCGCCCGCGATGTAGTCGAAGGTCACTTCGACGTCCTCGATTGTTGTAGTGGCGTCCATGAGACTACCCTTGACCAACACTGCCGCCGCCGCCTGATCTGCCCGGTTGCGGACCTCCACCATCACGCGCCATCCGGACGGGACGGGCTCGATTGTGAGTACCCGAGCCGAGAACTCGGGGGGCCGATCATCGGTGCTAATGGCCTCGAACACCAGCCAGCCGATTGTCGCAAGGACGAGCAAAGTCGCAACCAGTCCTGTCAGCCATTCGACCCAGTGCGGGCGCATCTTTTCGGCGTTTCTGCTGAGGCTCGAACGGGTCATGGGGTAGTTCCTTAAAGCACGAGACGGGCCGCAGCAGCGCCCATGGCCGCCGGGAAGCCGAGAACGATGATCGTGAGCAGCGCCTCTGTGGCGGCCAGGTCGTCCAGCCGTCCGAAGGTCCAGAGGGAATAGACGCTGACGGCGAGGGCGACGATGTAACCGGGCACGGTGAAGCGGATAAAGGCATGCCAGAGTGGCGTTCCCTGTTCGAGACTGTGGCTGCCCTTGAAGGCCAGCGCGTAAACGAAGCCGTGCATCAGCAGAAGCGAGAACAGTAGCAGCGACAGCGCATGCCAGGCGGTCATCTTGTAGGCCAGCAGGATCATTTCTTCAGTCGGCGCGAGGTTGAGCGAGAGATAGAGAGCACCGACGGCCATCATGAAGAGTTCGGTGGCGTAGCCCGTCTTCGGCGGCTCGTCCGTCTTGTCTTCATTTTCGCTGTCGTCGTCATCGCTCATGCTGAGCTGGCTTCTGCCGAGCAGGGCGCCGATGCTGGCGGGGACCGCCTGGAGTGCAATCATGCCCATCCATTCGCGGGGAGACATGCCGGGCGTCACGACGCCCAGCAGGAGCAGGATCAGAGCGCTTGCAGCAACGCCCATGCCATAGGCCACGATCGCATCCCGCGCCGACTCGCGCCAGGTGGCGGTTCGCTCGAAGCCGATGCGATGGGAGAGACCGAGCAGAAGGGGAATGTTGAGGAGAAGGAGCAGAAGCAGTCGCTCGCGCTCCATGTAGAAGCCGAGGAACCACATTTCCATGGTCATCAGCATCGGGAGACAGAAGAGAAGCGCCCCCGCGATCCCTCGCGCAAGGCCCACCAGAAAACGGTTCACGCGTTCCGTTTCGTCACGCTCATCGCCGATCGTTGTCATTGTTCCACCGTCCCTTGCCGCGCAGGGAATGCGCAGGACATGCTGGTGGTTCCAATGGTCGTGGCAGCAGACGCAATTGCCTGCCCGAACGGCCACGGGCGCCATCTTGGCGCCCGTGCAATTTTATCCAGATGCCTTAGACCTTGGGCTTGAAGCTCTTCTTCTTCGCGGCGCCCGCTGCGGGTCCGCGATCGTCGAACTTGGGCTTGCCGGCGAAGGCCGGCTTGTCGCCTTTCGGCTTACCCGCCCATTCGGGCTTGGCCGGCTTGTCCCAGGCATTCGAGGCGCCTTTCGGCTTCTTCTTGAAGGCCGGCTTGTCGTCGTTCCACTCGGTGCGCTTCGGCTTCGGTGCGTCGCCCCAGACTTCCGAATCGGTCACCGCCATGGCGTCGCGTGGCGGGCGGGCAGCACCTTCATCCTTGCGCGCATAGGGCTTCTTGTCGCCGAACGGCTTCTTCTCGCCGTATGGCTTCTTGTCACCATAGGCTTTCTTCTCACCGAAAGGCTTGCGGTCGCCTTCTTCACGCGGCGGACGCGGTGCACGCTCCTTCGGCGCTGCGTTGAAGTCGGGCATTCCTGGAAGCTGGGAAACGGTGATACCGCGTTCCAGCGCCTTGTTGGGGCCGAGCGCGCCGACGAACTGGTCGAGCGCGCTGGCCGCGATCTCGACGAAGGTTTCCTCCGGCTGCATCTTGATGGCGCCGATCTCGTTCTTGGTGATGTTGCCGTTGCGGCAGAGCATCGGGATCAGCCAGCGCGGCTCGGCATGCTGCCGGCGGCCGACGGAGACGGAGAACCACACGCTCGGACCGAAATCGCCGCGCGGCTTGGTCGCGGAATTGGCGGGGTTGGCGTAATCGGGCTCCTTGCGGGCCTTGCCGGCTTCGAGGCTCACCGGAATCAGATCTTCCGGTGCGGAGCGCTTGCCGCGCTGCAGGCGCAGGAAGGCGGCCGCCACCTGTTGGGCGCCATGGGTTGCGATCAGCGCTTCGATCATCGGCGCTTCGTCTTCGCTGATGACTTCTGTCAGCATGGGGTCGGCCATCAGGCGCTCGTCGTCGCGCGCCTGTACTTCGTCGGCTGACGGCGGCAGCGCCCAGGTGGGACGCACGTTGGCGCCGGCGAGCAGGCGCTCGGCCTTGCGACGGGCGCTGTTCGGCACGATAAGCGCCGAGACACCCTTGTTGCCGGCGCGGCCCGTGCGGCCCGAGCGGTGCAGCAGGGTTTCGGAATTGGTGGGCAGATCCGCGTGGATGACGAGCTCGAGGCCGGGCAGGTCGATGCCGCGGGCGGCAACGTCAGTCGCGATGCAGACGCGGGCGCGGCCGTCACGCATGGCCTGCAGGGCATGGGTGCGCTCGTTCTGGGATAGTTCGCCGGAAAGGGCGACGACCGAGAAGCCTCGGTTGTGCAGGCGTGACGTAAGGTGGTTGACGGCTGCGCGGGTCGAGCAGAAGACGATCGCATTGCGGGCTTCGTAAAAGCGCAGCACGTTGATGATCGCGTTCTCGCGGTCGGGATTGGCGACGGCGAGTGCGCGATATTCGATGTCGACATGCTGCTTCTGCTCCGACACCGTTTCGATGCGGCGGGCGTCGCGCTGGTAGCTCTTGGCGAGGTCTGCGATTGAGCGCGGAACGGTGGCCGAGAACATCAGCGTGCGACGGTCGTCGGGCGATTCTTCGAGAATGAACTCGAGATCTTCGCGGAAGCCGAGGTCGAGCATCTCGTCGGCTTCATCAAGCACGACGACGCGCATCTGCGACAGGTCGAGCGCGCGGCGGGTGATGTGGTCACGCAGACGGCCAGGTGTGCCGACGATGATGTGGGCGCCACGTTCGAGCGCACGACGCTCGTTGCGGATGTCCATGCCGCCGACGCAGGAGCCGATGATGGCGCCGGTTTCGGCATAGAGCCATTCCAGTTCACGCATGACCTGCATGGCGAGTTCACGGGTCGGGGCAATCGCGAGTGCAAGCGGTGCGCCGGCGCGCGGGAAACGACCGCCCTCGGGCAGAAGCGTCGGAGCCATGGCAAGGCCAAAGGCCACCGTCTTGCCCGAGCCGGTCTGGGCGGAGACGAGCGCATCGCGACCTTCAAGGTCAGGGTCGATCATCGCCTGCTGCACGGGGGTGAGGGTCTCGTACCCGCGCTTGCGCAAGGCCTCAGCGATCGCCGGGACGATGGCGTCAAAATCAGTCATGAATTGGTCTTTCG